>JASLJC010000063.1 GCA_030152585.1 Savagea sp.
GAAGGATTTGCAAAAGAATTCCCCGATCGCTTTTACGATGTCGGCATAGCAGAGCAACATGCCGCAACGATGGCAGCAGGACTTGCAGCAGAAGGAATGAAGCCATTTTTAGCGATTTATTCAACATTTTTACAACGAGCATATGATCAAGTGCTACACGACATAACCCGTCAAAAGTTAAATGTTTTCATAGGGATTGATCGTGCTGGTCTTGTTGGCGCAGATGGCGAAACACATCACGGTGTCTTTGATATCGCCTTTTTACGTCATTTGCCGCATCTCGTTTTAATGATGCCAAAAGATGAAAATGAAGGTCAACATATGGTCAAAACAGCACTTGAATACAATGAAGGTCCGATTGCACTTCGTTTCCCTCGAGGAAACGGTCTCGGTGTCCCGATGGACGATACGCTACAGACGATTCCAATCGGTACGTGGGAAACGTTACGAGAAGGACACGACGTAACCATTTTAACATTTGGTACGATGCTACCTGTTGCAGAAGAAGTCGCGCGTCGTGCAGCAAAACAAAACATTTCAATAGAAGTTGTGAATGCTCGTTTTATTAAACCGATGGATACAGTAAAATTACAAGCGATTCGTCAATCGAAAAACTACGTTGTTACAATAGAAGAAGGTATATTAGCAGGTGGTTTTGGTAGTGGTGTTTTAGAGTGGTTCCATCAAACAGCTCAAACATCTCAGGATATTCCACCAATTCGAACGTTTGGAATTCCAGATGAATATATCGAACACGGTGCAGTAGATGCCTTATTACACGAAGTCGGTTTAACGACCGATCAATTAACAGAAAATATTATTCGATTTGTAACAAAAGAACGCGAAGTATAATGTGACAAAAAGCCACTTCTTGTACAAGTAATGTATTGTGCGACAGGAGTGGTTTTTCTTAATTTGTCACGATAAAGGCAAAAAAGAAATCAAAGAGTGAAAGAAAAAACGAAAATGAGGCCACGCATTGCATTTTTGATGAAAAATTCTGTATAATGAATGTACCCATGTGTGCGTCAACTTTAAAATACATGTGATGCAAAAAAAGAACAGATAGAAACAGATTATTTGAACGGAGTGAAAATATGAATAAAGGTCAACGCCATATTCGTATTCGAGATATTATTTCGAACGGAGAAATTGAAACACAAGATCAACTCGTCGCGAGTTTAAAAGATGCGGGTGTCGAAGTAACACAAGCGACCGTTTCGCGTGATATTAAAGAGTTGCATTTAATTAAAGTACCACTTCCAGACGGACGTTATAAATATAGTTTACCGACAGTCCAAAAGCATAATACAGAAGAAAAATTACAGAGAATGTTGCAAGATGCTTTCGTGAGCATTGATGCAGCCGATCATTTTATCGTATTGAAAACGTTACCAGGAAATGCACAAGCAGTCGGTTCATTACTAGATAATTTAGATTGGGAAGACGAGTTACTCGGTACCATTTGTGGCGATGATACGTGCTTATTAATTTGTCGAGAAGCAGAAATGACAACACCTGTAAAAGAACGTCTACTTTCGATGTTGTAAGGAAGGATGAAAAATCTTGCTTAGTGAATTATCGATTCGTAATTTTGCGATTATCGACACGTTAGATGTCAGTTTCGAAGAAGGAATGACTGTTCTAACCGGAGAGACGGGAGCGGGAAAGTCGATTATTATCGGCGCGATTCAATTGCTTGCAGGCGGTAGAGGTTCTCATCAATTTGTTCGCCACGGGAAGAAGAAAGCAGAAATTGAAGGGTTATTTCGTCTTAATCAGATAGAAGAAGAACTTCAACAAACATTGCACGATATTGGGATTGAGTGGGAAGAAGATCTCGTCTTTATTATTCGTCGAGATATTAACGATTCTGGAAAGTCGACATGTCGTATTAACGGTACATTAGTCACGATTGCGATGTTACGCGAAGTGATGCACTACTTTGTCGATATTCATAGCCAGCATGAAAATCAAGCGTTAATGGAAGAAAAGTATCATATTCATTTGCTCGATCAATTTGCAGGTGAAGCGTTTCGAGATACGTTTGAAAGCTATACTGAACGTTACACTCGTTACGTCAAATTGCGACAAGTTTTAGAAGCTCAACAACTCGATGAACGTCAAGTAGCTCAACAAATTGATGTATATTCTTTTCAATTACAAGAAATTCAAAATGCACAACTTGAAGTAGGAGAAGAAGAGGCGTTAGAACAAGAACAGACGCAGCTTAAGCATTTTGATCGTATTTTTAACCGTCTTGGTACAGCGTATGAAGCATTAAGTGGAGAAACACACGGATTAGATTGGATCGGTAGTGCAATGAGTGATTTAGAAGATGCGGCAACAGTCGACGAATCACTCACATCGTTAGCAGAAACGACCGCATCTAACTTTTATGCATTACAAGATGTTGCGCATCAACTTAGTTCATTGTTAGATGAAATGGAGTTCAACCCGTCTCGGCTAGAAGAAGTCGAAAGTCGACTAGCTCTCATTAGTAATTTAAAGCGTAAATACGGACAAACAATTGAAGAAATTTTGTTGTATGAAGAGACGATTTCTGAGAAATTAGATCGTCTTCTCCATCGAGATGAACGTTTAGCAGAAGAGGAAAGAAAATTCGAACAAGTGAAAAAAGATTTAGCAGTCGAAGCAGAAGAGTTATCGTTAGTACGTCAAGAAACCGCGAAAAAACTTGAACGAGCAATCGAAGAACAATTAGCGGATTTACATATGGAAAAAGCGCACTTTAAAGTGAAAATATCTCAAAAAGAAGAAGACCGATTTGATGCATATGGGTTTGATGATGTCGCATTTTATATTTCGACAAACGTAGGAGAACCTTTATTGCCTCTCGTTCAAGTCGCTTCTGGTGGGGAGCTATCACGTGTAATGTTAGCATTGAAAACAATTTTTTCAGCACATGAAGGAGTACTTTCAATTATATTTGATGAAGTCGATACTGGTGTTGGAGGTCGTGCTGCACAAGCGATTGCTGATAAAATTACGACGATTGCGAACCATTCGCAAGTACTATGTATTTCTCATTTACCACAAGTTGCAGCGATGGCTGATCATCATTATGTGATTCAAAAAGAAGAGGCAAATGGACGAACGACAACGTCTATTCGTTCCGTCGAACAACAATATCGAGAAGAAGAACTTTCTCGTATGTTGTCAGGAGCGGAAGTGACACCTTTGACATTACAGCATGCGGCTGAATTGATTCAATT
>JASLJC010000142.1 GCA_030152585.1 Savagea sp.
CAAGAAGGCGAAACGATAGACGTATTAGGACCACTCGGCAATGGTTTTCCAATCGATGATATGGAAGAAGGCGAAACAGCCTACTTAATTGGTGGAGGTATTGGGGTGCCGCCATTGTATGAATTATCTCGTCAGTTAACAAAAAAAGGCGTTCGTTGCGTACACATTTTAGGATTCGAATCAGAAGATGTCGTCTTTTATGAAAGTGAATTTCGTCAATTAGGCGATACGTATATTGCGACAGTAGATGGTTCAAAAGGGACAAAAGGCTTCGTCACACATGTGATGGAAGAGTTATCGACAGATTTTAAACGATATTATTCATGTGGGCCGATGCCGATGCTTAAAGCTATTCAAACAACGTACGACGATAAAGAAGGTTATTTGTCATTTGAAGAACGAATGGGATGTGGAATAGGGGCATGTTATGCATGCGTATGTGAAACAAAAGATCGTACAAAAGGCGATTACGTAAAAATTTGTTCAGATGGACCAGTATTTAAAGCGGGGGTCGTATCATTATGAGTCGTTTAGCAATGGAATTACCAGGTTTACAACTAAAAAATCCAATTATGCCAGCATCTGGATGTTTCGGTTTTGGTCAAGAATATGGAAAGTTATATGATTTATCACAACTCGGCGCAATTATGATCAAAGCGACGACTGAAGAACCACGTTATGGAAATGCGACACCACGTGTAGCAGAAACAGCATCGGGTATGTTAAATGCGATCGGCTTACAAAATCCAGGAGTCGACCATATTTTAGAGCATGAACTACCATGGTTAGAGCAGTTTGACGTACCAATTATTGCAAACGTTGCAGGTAGTGAAGAAGCAGATTATGTAGAAGTGGCACGTCGAATTTCAAAAGCACCAAACGTACATGCGCTAGAATTAAACATTTCGTGTCCAAATGTCAAATGTGGTGGGATTCAGTTTGGAACAGATCCAGAAACAGCAAAAAATTTAACTGCTGCAGTAAAAGCTGTTTCGTCTGTACCGGTATATGTGAAGTTATCACCGAATGTTACAAACATTGTAGAGATGGCAAAAGCGGTTGAAGCAGGCGGAGCGGACGGAATTACGATGATCAATACGTTGATTGGGATGCGTTTAGATGAACGTACAGGGAAGCCTGTCATTGCAAATCAGACAGGTGGACTTTCAGGACCAGCTGTAAAACCGGTAGCGATTCGAATGGTCTATGAAGTGAGTCAAGCAACGGATTTACCGATCATTGGTATGGGTGGCGTAACGAATGCACAAGACGTTATCGACTTTTTAAGTGCAGGTGCATCGGCAGTTGCAGTTGGAACAGCAAACTTTGTTGATCCATTCGTTTGTCCGACAATTATTCAAGAACTTGAAGTGAAGCTTGATGAACTAGGCGTTCAACATATTTCAGAGTTAATTGGAAGGAGTCATTTGTAATGAACCGCTCACCTCTTATCGCCCTTGATTTTTCAACAGGGGAAGAAGCATTACGTTTTGTACAGTCTTTCAATCGTCCACTGAATGTAAAAGTCGGAATGGAGCTTTTTTACAAAGAAGGTCCGTCTATTTTAAAAGCATTGAAAGAAAAAAATTGTGATATTTTTCTCGATTTAAAATTACACGATATTCCGAATACAGTAAAATCTGCGATGAAAGTAATTGCATCACATGAAGTAGGGCTTGTGAATGTGCATGCAGCAGGTGGTGTTGCAATGATGCAGGCAGCTCTAGAAGTGTTAGAAGAAGGTACCCCTGAAGGAAAGAAACGTCCATTATTGATTGCAGTGACGCAATTAACATCGACAGATGAAAATCAAATGCAAGAAGACCAACTCATTTCAGTTTCATTAAATGAGTCAGTTGTCCACTATGCAAAAAAAGCAAAAGAAGCAGGACTAGACGGTGTTGTTTGTTCTGTACATGAAGCGAAAATGATCGAAGAAGCTTGTGGAAAAGACTTTTTAAAAGTAACTCCAGGTATTCGTCTTGCTAGTGGAGAGACACATGATCAAAAACGTGTCGCTACACCACAATTTGCACGGGAAAACGGTTCGACACATATCGTCGTAGGACGTGCGATTACACAGGCAGAACATGTTGTAGAAGCTTATGATACAGTCAATTCATTATGGGAAGGGCGATAAAAATGATTGCAAAACGAGTAGCAGAAATTTTATTAAATGTCGGAGCGGTTGAAATTAGCCCCGAGAAAAAATTTACATGGGCATCCGGTATTCAATCACCGATTTATTGTGATAACCGTTTAACGATGGCTGACCCTAAAGGGCGCATCACTATCGCAAAAGGACTTGCAGAAGTCATTCGCACAAACTATCCAGATGCAACAGTTATTGCAGGAACAGCAACAGCTGGAATTCCACACGCTGCATGGATTGCTGCTGAATTAGAACTTCCGATGGTTTACGTTCGATCAGAACCGAAAGGCCACGGTCAAGGACGTCAAATCGAAGGAACATTCAAAGAAGGCGACCGTGCAGTCATTATCGAAGATTTAATTTCAACAGGTGGTAGTAGTTTAAAAGCAGCAGAAGCAGCAGAACGTGAAGGATTAGCAGTAGAAGGTGTTGTAGCGATTACGACATACGGTTTAAATAAAGCAGATGAACAGTTCGCTGAAAAAGGGTTAACGTATCATAGTTTAACAAACTTTGAAACATTAATTGAAGTAGCACGTGAACAAGGAGCAATCGACGAGTCATCGATTGAAGGGCTTCTCGCGTGGCATACACAATTAAAAGAAGGCACGTTGTAGATACTAAATGTTAACACTTGTTATCGTTTTGCTCGTTTGGATCGTTGTCATCGTTACGATTGATCCGCTCGTTCAAAAACGACTCGGTGTGACGAAGGAAAATATGAAAAAAGAAGGCGTCGATACGAGACAAATTCGAGCAAGAGCGTGGATTCGATATGTCGGATTCGGATTGATGATTTTCATCGTTACGATTCTCGCTTGGCAAGATCAGTCGATATATGCTCTTTTCTTACTTCCTATTTTATTTATGATGTATGTCGGCTATGCTTACGTCGATTACCGATATGCTCGTCATACGAACCGATATAAAAAATATATTTATGATAGTATTACGATTCTTTTACTAAGCGCATACGTCGTTTACCTTTTATTTCAGTCGTTCGCTTTACAATAAGTAAAAGAGAATGAAGTTTGCATCATCAAAACCCAGTATCTATTTATAGTACTGGGTTTTTGACGTCAAAATCTATGAGAGTGTTTCGATGTGGTGAGCATGTAAATGTAAGAGATGAAGTGATTTAAATCTTTTTTCGACGACTCGCTGAGAACATTGGAAAATTTAAACACTTAAGCTAACCTTTGCGAGTCTGGAACAAAACATTATTCCTTTTTTTGGAGTTGAAAAACGAGCGTTTCTTTTGGCGTTACAAAAATCGTTTGTTGTTCAAAGTAATTGACAAAACCTGGTGGTGTACCTGCTGGTTTTTTTACATGACGAATTTTCGTGTAGTCAACCGGCACAGCGCTTGAAAGTCGACCTTTACTAAAGTAAGCAGCGAGCATTGCTGCTTCTTCAATCGATTGTTTATCCGGATTTGAATCGTGCAAGACGACGTGGGAACCCGGCATATCTTTCGTATGGAACCAAAGATGATCATCGGCAGCTTTTCGAAAAGTTAAAAAGTCGTTTTGCTTATTGTTTTTTCCGACTGAAATCGGTAAACCTGTAGAAGAAACGAACGTAGAAAGTGTTACTTTTTTCTTCTTTGTTCCTTTTCTTTTTTTCTTTCTACGCATGTAACGACGTTCTATTAATTCTTCTCGAATATCTTCAATATCTTCAATGCTCGCTTGTGTTACTTGTTGAAGTAAAATGTCGAAGTATTGTAATTCTTGTTCGACGATTATTAACTGTTTTCCAAGCTTATCGAGTGCACTTTTTGCTTTACGATGTTTTTTAAAGTACATTTGCGCATTTTCAATCGGTGTTTTTCGAGGGTCGAGTGGAACCGTAACAGTTGTCCCTTGTTCATAATAATTGTCGAGTACAACCTCTTCCATACCGCGTGTGAGCGCATAATTGTTTGCTGTAATTAATTCTCCATATAATTGATATGTTTCGTAACGAAGTGCTTGTTGACGTTCTTTTTCAATTTTTATTTTTTTCTTTTCTAATTTATTCATTTCATTTTTTAGCCAACGTTCTAAATCGAGTGATTGAGCTTTTACACGTTCACGTTCTGCTCTTCCGAAATAAACAGCATCTAATAAGTCGCCGATCGTCGAATAAATTTCGACTGTTTCGTCTGCAATGAGTAAAGGAATAACAGAATAATCTTCTTTATCTTTAACTTTTACGATTTCGGCGTGAAAAGGTGTCGTTTCAAACGACTGAAGAAACTGTTGGAACGTTTCAAAAGGTGATTGTTTTTCTTCCCGAAGACGTGCTGCGAGTTCTCGTGCATGAAGAGGCGAGAATCCGAGAAAATAGTGAATAAAATCACGATCTTTTTCAATTTGATTGTAAATATCTATAAATTGTTCTTCCGTGACGTTGTACGGATTAGCTTTTTCTTGAAGAGGTGCAGGAACATAAGGCGCCCCAGGCAAAATCGTCCGATAACGGTTCATAAAAGGAGGTAAATGTTTCATACTGTCGACAATTTTTTGTTCGGCAGGATCGATTAAAATCGCGTTACTATGACGCCCCATCAGTTCGACAACGAGTTGGCGTGTAATTGGATCTCCAATTTCGTTGCGCGCTTGAATCGTTAACGTTAAAATTCGATCATTTTCAATTTGTTCGATCGATTCAATAAAACCACCGTCAATTTCTTTTCGAAGTCTCATACAAAACATAGGTGGTTCTTTCGGATTTTGAATCGTTTCATTGGTCGTATGGATACGGGCGTAAGACGGATGAATCGAAATTAATAACTTTTCATTTTTTCGATTTGCTCGTACGTGTAGTAGCAATTCATAGTCATTCGGTTGATGAATTTTTGAAATACGTCCTCCCGTTAATCGTTGTAAATCTGTTTTTACTGCTCGTGTAAATAAGCCATCAAAAGCCATTTCCATCACTCTTTCTATCGTTTTGTTCTATTTTAACATCGAAAGGTCACTTTATGGTATAATACGAAACAGATTGCGCACAAATTGCGTACGACTTGACTATAGTAAGAAGAAGAGGGATTTCATTGAAAAATAAAAGAGGTCTACTCATCGTTCTTTCAGGCCCATCTGGCGTAGGGAAAGGAACGGTGCGTGAAGAGTTGTTTGAACGCCCCAATGCGAATTACGAATATTCGATTTCAATGACGACACGTGCACCACGTGAAGGGGAAGAAGACGGTGTTCATTACTTCTTTAAAGAAAAAGAAGAGTTTGAATCATTAATTGAACGCGGCCGTTTATTAGAATATGCACAGTATGTCGATAATTATTATGGCACACCGCTCGATTATGTAGAAGAGATGTTAGAAGCGGGACGTGACGTTTTTTTAGAAATTGAAGTCGTCGGAGCAGCACAAGTTCGCCAAGCGATGCCAGAAGCGTTATTTGTCTTTTTAGTTCCACCGAATTTAACGGAATTAGAAAAACGATTAAGCGGACGTGGAACAGAAGCACCAGAAATTATTCAAGAGCGAATTGAAAAGGCGAAAGAAGAATTACAAATGATGCATTTATACGATTATGTCGTTGAAAACGATACTGTCGAAAATGCTGCGGACCGTATTCAATCAATTATTACGGCGGAACATTGTAAAAGAGAACGTGTAGAAGAACGTATAAAACAAATGGTGAAAGGGGAATAACAATATGTTATATCCATCAATTGACGCATTAAAAGAAAAAGTAGATTCAAAATATACACTCGTTACATTAGCAGCAAAACGTGCACGTGAAATGCAAGAAGAGCATTTATTTTTATTAGACGAAGAAGAATATCAAGCGAAAAAATACGTAGGCCAAGCGTTAGAAGAAATTGCAGCAGGCGTTTTATCACATAATGAACTTTCGAACGAAGCAGATCGTCGCGATCGTTAATGTCAAACTCCCTCACGAACGATGAGGGAGTTTGTTCTTTAAATAAAGAACATTACAAAAGGGAGGCCTTTCTATGGAAAAGAAAAAAGTATTAGTTGCTGTGACAGGTGGTATTGCTGTATATAAATCAATTACACTCGTTAGTCGTCTTACACAAAAAGGGTATGACGTAAAAGTAATGATGACCGAAAGTGCGAAACAGTTCATTCAACCGTTAACATTCCAAGTGATGTCAAAAAATGAAGTCTATGATGATACGTTTGATGAAAAAGAAGCGTCGGTAATTGCACATATCGATTTAGCCGATTGGGCAGATTTAATAATTGTCGTACCGGCAACAGCGAATATTATCGGTAAATTGGCAAACGGTATTGCAGACGACATGGTTACGACGACGTTACTTGCAACGACAGCACCGATTTGGTTAGCACCTGCAATGAATGTCGATATGTATGCACATGTAGCGGTTCAACGTAATATGGCACAACTCCAAAAAGACGGATATACGTTTGTAGAACCAGGAGAAGGTTTATTAGCGTGTGGTTACGTCGGTAAAGGTCGTGTAGAAGAACCCGAAGTAATCGCTGAAAAAGTAGACGCTTATTTTCAAACGATAGATGAACGCCCATTGAAAGGAAAAACAGTACTCGTGACAGCTGGCCCGACGTTAGAAAGAATTGACCCGGTTCGTTACATTTCTAATTTTTCAAGCGGAAAAATGGGATTTGCGATGGCAACGGCAGCACAACGACTAGGAGCGCGTGTCATTTTAGTAGCAGGCGTTACTTCTTTACCGACACCGCCTCATGTAGAGCGAGTCGATGTTGAAAGTGCAGAACAAATGTTTCAAGCTGTCATCGAACGATACGAACATGTCGAC
>JASLJC010000057.1 GCA_030152585.1 Savagea sp.
CCATCGTATTCAATTCGTAAATGGCTCGCATGAATCGACGGCAACATTTCGATTCCCTTTAAATAATAAGCGAGTTGGCCGAGCATCGTTTTCAATTTAATCGGTACATCGTATGTTAATTCGGTTAAATGCCCTCCACCTGCAATATTAATGAAGTATTCATCATCTTTTTGTCCAACGTCAATCGCTTTTGTCAATCCACTGGCGATAATTTCAGCAGCACGTTCAATCTCACGCGGAATGTGTAAAGCTCGTGCAAAGTCATTCGTCGTCCCTGTCGGAATGAGTCCAACTTTCGGTCTATTTTCAAATGGTGCAATCCCGGAGACGACTTCTTTTAACGTTCCATCTCCTCCTACTGCAACGACGACATCAAATTGACGCTCAATGGCTTCTTTTGCTGCAAGTGTCGCATCTCCTTCACCTGTCGTCGCATGAGTAGACGTTTCTAGACCGCTACGTTCTAGTATTTGTAATACTTCTGCTAAATGTTTTTTAAAAATTTCCCGACCTGATGTCGGATTGTAAATGACACGTGCTCGTTTTTTCATTCTCAATCCCTCACTTTTCTATCTTTGTTGACGTTTCTTTCAGAAAGTAGTTCCTTTCTTTCTTCCAAATAAAAAGAAGATACTTCGTGTCTTCTCCTTATTTGTAAAAAAGAAGTCCTCTTCATTAGAAGAACGCCTCGCATTCGGATATCCGATACGAGGCGCTCTCATAAAAGAGGATGTCGAACGGCTAGATTAACGCTTTTCGATTTCTTCTTTTAATAATTTGTTAACGAGCGGTGGGTTCGCTTGACCTTTTGTCGCTTTCATAATTTGACCGACTAAGAAACCGATCGCACGTCCTTTTCCTTCTTTATAATCGATAATCGATTGCTCATTTTCATCGAGCACTTTCGTTACGTACGGAAGGAGTGTTGCAGGATCTGAAATTTGAACCCATCCTTTTTCTTTGACGATTGCTTTCGGATCGCCACCGTTTTGTGTCAATTCGTTAAAGACACGTTTAGCAATTTTAGATGAAATCGTACCGTCTGCGATAATTTCAATTAAACTTGCAAGGTTTTCTGGTGTAAGTGGTGTGTCGTGTAACTCTTTTTGTTCCTTATTTAAATAAGCCGAGACGTCACCCATTAACCAGTTTGATGCTAATTTCGGATCTGCTCCTTTTGCTACTGTTTCTTCGAAGAAGTCCGACATTTCTTTCGTCAATGTTAAGACCATCGCATCATACGGCGGTAATCCCCATTCGTTCATATAACGATCACGGCGCGCATCTGGAAGTTCTGGAATTTCAGATTTCACACGTTCAATCCACTCTTCTTCAATGTGTACTTCTGCTAAGTCTGGATCATTAATAAAACGGTAGTCGTCTGAACTACCTTTTTCACGCATTAAAATCGTCTCACCTGTTGACTCATCGTAACGACGTGTTTCAGATTTCACTTCTCCTCCAGCAAGTACGACAGCTTTTTGACGTTTCACTTCACTTTCGATTCCGCGACGAACGAAGTTAAATGAGTTTAAGTTTTTTAACTCTGTTTTCATATTAAATGTCTCTTGACCGTACGGGCGGATTGAAATATTCGCATCACAACGGAGTGAACCTTCTTCCATACGTACGTCAGACACACCTGTATATTGAATGATCGCTTTTAATTTCTCTAAAAACGCATACGCTTCATCTGCTGAACGAATGTCTGCTTCTGTCACAATTTCAATTAATGGTGTTCCTTGACGGTTTAAGTCAACGAGTGAATACCCTTCATCGAAGTGTGTTAACTTTCCAGCGTCTTCTTCTAAATGAATATGGTGAAGACGAATACGGCGTGGTTTTCCATCAACTTCGATGTCGACATAACCACCGATGCCGACAGGACGTTCATCTTGCGTAATTTGGTACGCTTTCGGATTGTCTGGGTAAAAGTAATGTTTACGGTCGAAATGTTGTTCGCGTGAAATTTCACAGTTTAAAGCGAGTGCCGCTTTCATACCGTACTCGATCGCTTGTTTATTTAAAACAGGCAATACACCTGGATACGCTAAATCCGTAATATGGATGTTTGCGTTCGGATCATCTCCGAAAGCAGCAGGTGCGGGCGAGAAGATTTTCGTATCTGTTTTTAACTCGACGTGAATTTCTAAACCGACTATCGTTTCAAAGTTCATTCTTCTACTTCCCCTTTCATTTCTGGTCGTTTCGTATGGAAGTCTGTCGCTTGCTCAAACGCATAACCGACATTATACACTTGTTGTTCTTCGAAGTGACGTCCTATAATTTGAAGCCCGACCGGCATATTTTGAACGAATCCACACGGTACACTCATTGCAGGTAATCCTGCTAAGTTTGCTGGAATCGTTAAAATATCGTTCATATACAATTGTTCTGCATCTTCAACATTATGTCCAAACGGATGCGCAATCGTCGCTGCTGTCGGTCCTACGATGACATCATAACGCGCAAGTACCGCGTCGATTTCTGCAACGATTTTAGCACGTACACGTTGTGCATGAACGAATACGGATTCATGGTAATCTGCACTTAATGCATATGTACCGAACAATACACGTTTTTTCACTTCATGTCCGAGCCCTTCTTGACGTGACTTACGGTAAAGATCGGTTAAATCTTTCGCACCAGTAGCACGACGTCCGTAATGAATACCGTCATAACGTGCTAAGTTCGATGATGCTTCTGCTGAAGAAATGACGTAGTACACTTCTGAAGCATACTCAACCGTTGGAAGCGATACTTCTTCAACTGTTGCACCGAGTGATTTTAACTGTTCTACTGCACGTAATACTTCGTCTTTTACTTCTTGTTGCACACGTTCTCCGATAAATTCAACCGGTAATGCAACTTTGACACCTGTTAAATCTTTCGACAACCCGTCTACATATGAAGGCACTTCTTTTTCAGATGATGTCGTATCGTAATCGTCAGCACCTGCAATCACTTCTAAAATGCGTGCGTTGTCTTCTACTGTTTTCGTCATTGGACCAATTTGGTCAAGTGATGAAGCAAAAGCGACTAATCCGAGACGTGATACACGTCCGTATGTCGGTTTCATCCCGACGATACCGCAGTAAGCAGCCGGTTGACGAATAGAGCCACCTGTATCTGTTCCGAGTGCAAACGGTACTTCTCCCGCTGCGACCGCTGCTGCAGAGCCACCTGATGAACCACCCGGTACACGTTCTACATTCCATGGGTTTTTCGTCTGTTGATAAGCTGAGTTTTCAGTCGTTGCACCCATTGCAAACTCGTCTAAGTTTAATTTACCGACGACGATAGCGCCTGCTTCTTCTAACTTTTGAACGACCGTCGCATCATAAACTGGAATAAATCCTTCTAACATTTTACTCGCTGCTGTCGTTTCAATATTTTTCGTTACAATATTATCTTTCACTCCGACCGGTAAACCGAATAACGGTCCTCGTTGTTCAGTCGGTAATGCATCTAATTGTTTTGCACGTTCGAGTGCTTCTTCTTTCGTTACGAGTAAAAATGAATGAATCTCACTATCTACTCGTTCAATTTGATCGAAAGTTTCGCGAACGAGCGTTTCAGCTGTTACTTCACCTTTTTGTAAAAGGTCGAGTAATTCCGTCGCTGTTTTCGTAAGTAACGTCATAATGACTAGCTCCTCCTTCTAATTTAAAACGTATTCGGTACTTTGATCATGCCGTCTTCTTGTTCAGGAACATTTTTTAACATATCTTCACGCGGAAGAATATTCATCGGTTGATCTTCACGCATAACGTTGACGCGCGGACGCCCAGGATGTGTTAACGGTTCGATTCCTTCTACGTCTACTTCTTGTAAGCGTTGTGCAAATTGTACGAGTACTTGTAATTCTTTCGCAAACGTCTCTTTTTCTTCTTCTGATACACCTAAATGCGCAAAATCTGCAAAATATTGCACATCATCTTTTGAAAATGTAGCCATTCGTTCTCCTCCTATCACCTTATTATTATTTATCATACCACCTAAAGAAACGGTTGAAAAGTGAGCGTCATTGCTTAATAACTGTAAACGTGAACGAACGGTTTTTCATCGTCTACTTTTTTCACGATTAACGCTTCCGGTCCATTGACAGACGTAATACTCACTTCGACATTCATACTTGAAAAGTATTTCATCGTTAACGTCGTCATTTGTTGTGTAAAGCCGATCAATTCACTCGTACCGAAAAATTCGACGGGCACTTCAATTTGAATCGCTTTTACACCACCATTTTGATAATGACCATAACCGATTACACTAACGAAGTTCGGGAAAAACTCACTCACTTCATTTTTAAAACGTAAAAATTGATTACTTAATTCTTTATATTTTTCTTCTTCGTCGTCTTTTGCCGGTAATAACACGTATGATTCGTCAATATTCTTCCAGCTCCCGACGGTCGTTTTTCCTTTGTTAGCAATACCTGTTAACATATACGTCCCAGGTACGATGGCATTTCGTCGTTCTTGTTTAAATAAACTTACCGCAATCGGAACGTCCGGTACTTTTAGTTCCGTACGCATTCGCTTGACGACTTCATCTGCTATTTTTTTACCTTCTTCACGTAACGTCGCATCTGGAATGTCAACTTCTTCTCCTTCAGGAGAATAATACACTGAATTCAAAGCGAGTCCGATCGAAATACCTTCGAGCGAAACCGTTTTATCGTTTTTTTTCGTTAAAAAGTTTTGCTCTTGAATATGGGCTAAATACATCGGATGTTCTTCTTCTTTTTTGCCACTCGGTAAAGCAGGATTTAGCCCTTTTTTATTTTTGTTTTGGCGGCGTAACCAATCTCGAATCGTTTCTCGTTCTAAATATTGTCCATCTTGAAAATAATAGTTATCAGGCGAAAAATAGTTTGTAGAAATACGGAGTAAACCTTCTTCTACTTCTTTCATGTCATATTTCGTATAAATATTATTGACAATTAAACCGCGTGCACTACTCGGTTTATAAGGTAACAGCACACGATAAAATTCGTCGTTAATTTGAAGTTCCGGAATGTAGACCGTCTCTTCTTTCTGTTTTTCTTCTTTTTGAACGACTTCTTTTTTCTCTGGCGTACATCCGCTCAGTACGAGTGCTAATGCAGATGCGCCAACCGTCGCTACCCACCATTTTTTCATCGTTTCACTCCCTCTCGTTTCAATTGTTCAAGAAATTGTTGTTCTGTCAAAATTGGAATGCCGAGTTGTTCTGCTTTCGTTCGTTTTGATCCTGCTTTTTCTCCGGCAATAACCGCTGCTGTTTTACTACTTACACTTCCAGAAACAGCACCTCCGAGTTGTTCGATCAGTTGTTGTGCTTCTTTCCGCGTCATCTCATGTAATGTTCCGGTTAAAACGAATCGCTTGTCGAAGAAATACGACGTTTCGTCAACTACTACTTCTTCGTGTAAATAGCGCATGTTGACACCATATTGACGAAGTCGGTCGAGTAAATCACGCACTTCTTGTTGTTCGAAATAAACGATTAAAGCATCTGCTACTTTATCGCCAATTTCATCGATGGACGTTAACTGTTCATGCGTCGCACGTTGTAGTTGTTCCATCGTTTTATAGTGCGCACTTACAATTTGTGCTACTTTTGCTCCGACGTGACGGATACCTAAACCGAACACGAGTTTTTCGAGTGAGTTTTGTTTTGACGCTTCGATCGCTTCGAGTACGTTCGTTGCTGATTTTTCACCCATTCGCTCTAATGTTAACAATTGTTCTTTCGTTAACGTATAAAAATCTGACACGTCTCGTACGAGTTCGTGTTCATACAACTGCTCTGCTAACTTTTCACCGACGCCGTCAATGTTCATCGCATTTCGACTTACGAAGTGGATAATCGCCTCTTTTCGTTGTGCAGGACACGAAGGATTCATACAGCGAAGCGCGACTTCTTCTTCTATTCGAACGAGTGTCGCATGACACGAAGGACACGTATGAGGCATTTCAAATCGGCGTTCGTCTCCTGTCCGTTCTTCGACGACTGGTCGCACGATTTCAGGAATAATGTCACCTGCTTTTCGTAAAATGACAACGTCGCCAAGTCGGATGTCTTTTTCACGAATGTAATCTTCATTGTGAAGCGATGCGCGACTTACTGTCGTTCCTGCTACTAAGACCGGATCTAAAATCGCTGTCGGCGTGACAACGCCTGTACGGCCAATACTTAATGCTACTTCACGTAAAGTCGTCGTAACTTCTTCTGCGGGAAATTTGTACGCTGTCGCCCAACGAGGACTTTTAGCTGTAAACCCGAGTTTTTCTTGATCTTTAAACGAATCGACTTTAATGACGATTCCATCGATTTCATACGGCAAGTCGTGACGTTTCGCGGTCCATTCTCGGACGAATGTTTGCACGTCTCGTACGGTCGGACAAACTCGACGGACTTCATTGACCGTTAAACCATACGTTGCTAGCGTATCCAGTGCTTCGGCATGAGAAGTTACATGTTTAAGCGGTGTTGCTTCTCCTACCGCATAAATGAATACGGCTAAATGACGATTTTGTACGACACGAGCGTCAAGTTGGCGCAACGTCCCCGCTGCAGCATTTCGAGGGTTCGCAAATAGTGGCAATTGTTCTTTTTGACGACGTTCATTCAATCGCTCAAAAGAAGGTTTCGGCATATACGCTTCACCTCTTGCTTCAATAGTGACACGTTCGTTCAATTCGGTCGGCACATTGTCAATCATCGCTACATTCGCGGTAATGTCTTCTCCAATGACGCCATCGCCACGTGTTGCACCTTGAACGAGTTTGCCATCTTCATAACGCAACGAGATCGCCAATCCATCAATTTTCAATTCACAAACGTATGACGGTTCATACCCGAGTAATTTCGTCATCCGTTCATGGTACGCTTCAATTTCTTCCATTGAAAAAACGTTTGACAAACTTAGCATCGGTGTCGTATGACGTACTTTTTCAAACTTTTCAAGCGGTGCCCCTCCGACACGTTGAGTAGGCGAAGTAGACGTCACGTACTCAGGGTATTCTTTTTCGAGTGCAAGTAACTGTTGCATTAACCCGTCATACGTCGCATCGGGTACAGTCGGTGCGTCTTCCTCATAATATTGTTTTCCATATTCCACTAGCTTCCGACGCAACTTTTCGATTTGTTCTCGTATTTCTTTCGTCATCGTGTCACTTCCTTATACTTTTTCAATCGGAGCAAATTTAGCGAGTAATCGTTTAATACCCGTTGGTGCTGGGAATGCGATGTCAAGTTCCATATCGTCTCCTGCGCCACGTACACTCACAACCGTACCGATGCCCCACTTTTTATGCGATGCTTTGTCGCCTGCTTGCCATGCTTCTTTCTCTCCACCACTTGGACGATACATTTTTCGTTTCGGTTGCGCTTTTTTCGTTTCTTGCGGACGGTAACGATCGGTACTGAACGGTACGTTTAATCGAGGGATTTCTTCTTTTTCTTGCCCGATTACTTCAACTAAATGTCCTGGCACTTCATCGATAAAACGAGAAGGCATATTGTACTGCGTGCGTCCGAAAATCATACGTCGAGAAGCTGTCGTTAAAAAGAGTTCCTTCTCTGCTCGTGTAATCGCAACGTAAGCGAGACGACGTTCTTCTTCCATCTCTTCGTCATCGTCCATCGAACGAATGTGAGGGAAAATATTTTCTTCCATTCCGATGACGAAAACGACCGGGAATTCTAACCCTTTCGCCGAGTGCATCGTCATTAACACGACTTGATCTTCTTCTTTTACGTCCTCTTCATCTAATTGATCAATATCGGCAATCAGTGCGAGATCGGTTAAAAATGCAATGAGCGAACGTTCTTCACCAAGTTGATCAGCTGATTTTTCGAAAGCATCCGTTACAGATAAAAATTCATCGATATTTTCGAGTCGACTTTTCGCTTCAATCGTGTTTTCTTTTTGAAGTGCTTCTCGATAACCCGATGCTTCTAAAATCGATTCGACAATTTCGGAAACCGAATATTCAAACTGCTGATCTGTAAACCGTTGAATCATATCACGAAACGCTGCCGCTGCGTTCATCGCTCGTGTCGGTAACCCGATCATCTCAATTTCATACAATGCGCGGAACATCGACATTTCATTCATTAATGCGTAACGTGCAATTTTTTCAACTGATGCTGCCCCAATACCACGCTTCGGTTCGTTAATAATACGACCGAATGCAATATCGTCATCGTTGTTTGAAACGAGACGTAAATAACTTAAAACGTCTTTAATTTCTTTACGGTCGTAAAACTTCGTTCCTCCTACAATGACATAATGAATACCCGACTTCACGAAATGCTCTTCAATAACACGAGATTGTGCGTTCGTACGGTATAAAATAGCAAAATCACCGAGTCGATATCCTTTTTCACGTTGCAACTTCATCATCGTTTCGACGACAAAATTCGCTTCTGCGCGCTCATCGCCCGCTTTATAAATCCGTATTTTTTCACCTACTGGGTTGTCCGTACGTAGCTGTTTATCATAGCGGCTTTCATTATGTTGAATGACGGCATTCGCTGCGTTTAAAATCGTTTCGGTCGAACGGTAGTTTTGTTCAAGCAAAATGACTTTCGCTTCTCGGTAGTCTTTTTCAAACGATAAAATATTGCCGATATTCGCCCCTCGCCAACGGTAAATCGATTGGTCAGAATCTCCGACGACACAAACATTTTCATGCGCTGCACCGAGCATTTTAACGAGCTCGTATTGTGTATTGTTCGTATCTTGATATTCGTCGACGTGAATGTATCGAAACTTCTCTTGATAATAAGTTAAAACGTCAGGTACTTGTTTGAACAATTCAATCGTCTGCATAATTAAATCATCAAAATCGAGCGATTCGTTTTGACGTAATTTTTTCGTATAATCGGTATACATATCGAGTATGAACTGTTGATACGGATCATTTTCGCTTACCGTTTTAGCGAACTGTTTCACCGTCACACCTTCGTTTTTCAATGAACTAATCGAGCCGAGAATCGTTCGCGGGTTGTGACGTTTCGGGTCGATGTTTCGTTCTTTTAAAATCGTCTTGATGACGGTCAGTTGGTCTGTTGCATCTAATATTGTAAAATTTTTCGATATGCCAATACGATCGATATCTCGACGCAATATGCGAACGCACATCGAGTGAAACGTCGATACCCACATCCGATCACACGTACCCACTCCGAGTAGTCCATCAATTCGTTCTCTCATTTCACGTGCCGCTTTATTCGTAAACGTAATCGCTAAAATATTAGACGGATAAACGTGCTTTTCAACGACGAGATAAGCGATACGATGCGTTAATACTCGTGTTTTCCCCGATCCTGCTCCTGCCATAATGAGGAGTGGTCCTTCTGTCGCTTGCACCGCTTCTTTTTGTTCTGGATTCATCCCTTCGAGTAATCGAACCGTCATTTCATTCATATGAACGTTCCTCCTTTTTTACTTGACGAACAGCTTTTACTGTACGTAACGCTTCATTTAAATTCGTGTAAAGACTATTGCCGACGACGATGACGTCTGCATAACGAGCCATTTCTTTCGCTTGTTGTGCATTCGTAATGCCGCCTCCGTAAATGACCTTCGTCTCGTGTAATGCTTCACTTACTTCACGTACAATTTCGACATCACCGTATGTCCCACTATATTCTAAATAAAAATAAGGCAAATGGAATATATGCTCAGCAAGTTGTGCATAAGCGACCGCTTCGTCTTTCGTCGGCACTGTCGTCACTTCTGTTACTTGAGCTGCTTTACAATTTGTGTTCATAATGCAGTACCCTTCTGTAATGAGTGGTGCTTGATCGATAAAGTGGCCGTAAGCTTCAAGCGCTTCTACATGTTGCCCCGTTATCCAACGAGTGTTTGGACTGTTTAAAACAGTCGGAATAAAGTAATAATCAAACCCCGGTGTAACTGAATCGAATGTCGATACTTCTAATGCGACATCGACTGAATAGCGGCGGATACGTGCAAGTAAATGTAAAACGTTATCCAGTGTCACACCATCACTTCCCCCGACGATGAGCAAATCGGTTCCGGATTCTGCAATTTTTTCAAGTGCTTCATCTTCTAACGGTTTTGCTGGATCTAATTTAAACATATGTTGCCAATTCATTTTTTAGCCTACTTTCTATACGTACTTTCATTTTGTCTAGTATACCAAACATTTGTTTTCCATAATACTTGAACTTCAATACACTTTATGTGAGAAATATGAGAAAAAGTCACCCGTTAGACGGATGACTTCTTTTTATTGTTCTTCTTTTAATCGAGCGAGTGCGAGTTTATAACCGCCTGACCCATAATCGACGAATCGACGGACACGTGAAATGGTAGCCGTACTTGCGCCTGTTTCTTGTTGAATTTCATCATACGTTTTATCATTTTGTAACATCGCAGCGACTTCAAATCGTTGTGCTAATGACTGTACTTCACTCATCGTACATAAATCATCGAAAAATTGATAGCACTCTTCAACGGATTGCAGCGATAAAATCGCTTCAAACAATTGATCGGTTTGGTCGCCTCGAATTTTATTAATTTGCATTTTACATTCCCCCTCACTCTTCAAACGTAACGGCTCCTTCTAATCCTACTTCAGAAGGAATGACATGGACGAGTGTACGTCCGGGTACGAATGGTATTTTTTTACCGTCTATAACGGGCTGGACAAAGCCATCTTGGAAGACCCAGTCAACATCGATTCGCTTCCCTTGTTGGAACAAGTAAGCGCGCGTGCCTTCTGTTAATATCAAATCGCGACGTCCTTCACTATCTTTCATCGTATACGGCGCAGAAACGACAAGCACATTCGCATACGTTAACGGTTCATCAGTTAACGCATCCGTCATCTGTGTACCATTTGTTGCTCGAGTATAAAGATGAGACGTTTCATCGTACGTATACTGTGCACGATACGACGCGGCGCGATAACTATTTACATGAAATGAAATAGCAGGTGTTGTCATTATATCATCGTCTATTCCTTTATGGAACGAAAGTGTCGGAATTGTTGTACTTTCTAACGTAACATTCCGTTCTTCCATCGCTTCTTCTACTTTATCGAACGTAATATACGAGTTGTGTGGTGCTTTTCGGTCGGTTGAACGGCGGAAAAATGTCCCATCGTGTTGAATACCATTAATGTGATCGACTGTGCCTGATTTTAAAATACTTAATGCATACGGGCTATAGCCGTGTGCGACATAAAATGCGTCAAGTTCTTGCGGAATCGGTAAAAAATAATGACGGGCGCTTCGCATCGGTCCGAATTTTTCAGGAAACGTCGATTGATAAATCGCGACAAAACGCGTACCTGCTCCTTCAATTAAAAATTCGTATGTATAATCGGCTACGCCAAGTCCTGACTGCGGACGCGCTTTCGGGTCATTACTAATCGTCGCAACGATCGGACGATGAACAAATGGTGTATCACTTTCCATTCCTGTAAAAGGGGCAACGTACGTTTCTTTCGTCTCTTGTGGTGCTACTTGTTTCGGCGTTTCTTTATTTTGCTCACGTGTTTCTAAATAATCCGGTAACACTTTAATAATGACTAACGATACGACTGTCATAATTAAAATACCAAGTGTAATGACTAATTTATTGTTCATATTTTCTCCTTCTTTCAACACCTTCATATTGTGTTCCTTTTAAAACATCTACGACTCCTCGTTCTGTAAGACGAACAAACGGTAAATGAGTTGATTGTAAAAAGAGTAACGTAAAAATGAGATCACCTTTCACATCACCATATGTCGCATATTGACGTTTCAGCTGTTTTTCTTGCTCGATTAATCGTTCAACCGATTCTTCAGAAGAAAATCCTCCGACACGTAACGGTAACGTCGCGACGACACCACTTTCTTCTGCAAGGACAATTCCTCCACCGAGTTGTTGTAACGTCTCCCACCCGATTTTCGTCGCTGCAACAGAACGTTGAATAATAATTGTATCGCCCGTTAACGAATGTGTACTTATTAAACTTTGTAACTTAGACGGAAAGCCAGTTACGACTTGACGAATGCGCCACGAACCGTCTCGCCCAATAATCGTTAATAAATGTTCACCTGCTCGTAATGAAAGAGAAGGGTTTCGTTCTATACGGGTAACGAGAACATCATTTTTTAAATGTAATGCATAAGATGTCGGCTTCATGCATAAGTCTTCTTCTTCTAATGATAAAGAAGGCCACTCGATTTGCAATGCGCGTTGTGGCTCTACTAACAACTGCCCATCTCGAACGACCCACTCGCCATTTTGTAAAACATCGACGGGCGTCGGTTCTTCAAGCGAACGAACGAAATTTAAATGGGCACGTTTCCCTGTCGCAATACTTCCGACTTCTCCATCGATGCCGTAAGCAAGTGCAGGGTGTAAGGTTGCCATTAAATAAGCCGGAATCGGATCTTCTAATACGTCAGCTGCCAGTTGAATACATCGGTCCATCCATCCTTTTTCGTAAAATAAAGGGGGCGCACCGTCTGTCGTCATCATGAATCGTTCTGTAATCGGCCAGTTACGTTCTTTCATTTCACGCAAAATAGTCGGTAAATCCGGACGAATCGATGCATAACGAAGTGTAACGTAATAACCGTGACGTAAACGTTTCTCAACATCATCAATCGTCATCGCTTCGTGATCACCTTTTACACCGAGCCACTTCATTTCAGCTAATGTGCGAGAAGAAGCACCGGGTAAATGTCCTTCTATATACAACGTATCTTTCGTTTCATCGACCCATTTTTGTAAAAACGTATCACCTTTTAATAAATCCGGCCAACCAGTCAACTCTCCTCCGACAATGACGTCTTCCCTCTTCATCAGTTGACGTAATCGCTCATCTGTAAATCGGGGTTGTCTCAGTTTCGTTTGACTATCGTAACGCATCCACCATTTCCACGTCGCAGTTTGTTCGGCTAATCGATTTAAGTACGTATCGATTTCGTCGGCACATAAATGCATCGATAAATGGTACGTATCCGCAATAAACGTCGACGTTCCAGTCGTCGCACCGAACGTTTGTAACGTCTCCGGTCGATACAGTTGAAAAGGGTGAACGTGCGGATCGATGTAACCGGGTACGACGATTTTATCGGTTTCTATGATTTCTGTCGTTTCATCTATTTTTGGCCAGTCGCTTCCGACATATACAATACGACCACGATCAATCCAAATGTGATGACGACGTACCCGTTGTAAATAAACGTCTAAATAAGCTACGTCTTTTAAAACGAGTGCAGGGGCATGTTGTTTTCTTAAAATACGTAAAAAATGATCGACCATACGAAAACTCCTTTCGGAAATATGTACATAACTCGTTCCATTTTAACAGACTTTTTGTATCTTTCGTAACGTTTTCAGTCATATAAAAAAAGACACTTGAAACATTCATTCTTTCAAGTGTCTTTCATCGTATGAAAATGATTTGCTTTTCAACTTCATTTACATACCTATTTTTATTTTTTCTGTAAACTGCTCTGCCGGAATCGGTCGACTATAATAATAACCTTGTACGACGTCTGCACCTAATTCTTTTAAAATAACTAATTCCTCTTCTTCTTCCACACCTTCTACAACGACTTCTAAATCGAGTGCATGACCGAGCTGAATCATCACCGCTACAATCGCTACACTATCTTCATCTAATGCGATATCGCGAATAAACGATTGGTCAATTTTTAACGAATCGAGTGGGAATTGTTTTAAAAAGCTAAACGATGAATAACCCGTCCCGAAATCATCAATCGCTAATGTAATGCCGAGTGCACGTAATTCATTCAACAGTGTAATGACATCTTCTGTTGACGTCATCATACTTTCTTCTGTAACTTCTAATTCTATGAAAGACGGATCAACTGACGTTTCATACAAAATTTCTTTCACATTTTGTAAAAAGTTTGGCTGCATGAAATGCGTCGGCGAAATATTAACAGCCATCCGATATGTCGTACCGAACGTTTCGTTCCACTGTTGAATTTGCTTACATGCCGTACGCAACGACCATTCCCCTAAGTCACTAATGAGCCCTCGTTCTTCAGCAATCGGAATAAATTGTCCCGGTGATATGAATCCGAGTTCTTCATCGTTCCAACGTGTTAAAGCTTCCATGCCGACTAATCGGTTATGTACAATATCTACTTTCGGCTGATAATGAAGCTGTAAACGATCTTCTTGTAATGCTTGGCGAAGTTTCCGTTCAATCACGAGCACTTCTTTTTGATCGGCAACCATATGAGGTTCGTAGACGACATATGCAGTACCTGCTGTGTTTTTCGCTTTATTCATCGCAATCGTCGCTTCATTTAACCATTCTTCAGGCGTTTCAATTCGATAGTGATAAAAACTAATGCCGATACTCGGACTCACGTAAAACTCTTGTCCGTCGATTTCAAAGACATCGTTAAATAACGTCTGGACTGTATCGATCATTTTCTCTACTTTAGAGGATTGCGACAACTTGACGAGTAAAATAAATTCATCCCCGGACATACGATACGCGCGTGCTTGATACATTCGACGCAATGTCGTAAAACGGTCGGCCACTTCTTTTAAAAATAAATCGCCGATATTCCGTCCAAACCCTTCATTAATTCGCTTAAAATCATCAATATCAATAAATAGTAAAGCGTGAATACTTTTTTCTTCCTTTTTCTTTTCAAACACTTCTCGCAAATGCATAAGTAAACGTCGACGATTCGGTAAACCTGTCAATTCATCCGTATACGCCATCTGTTCAATTTTTTCCATACTTTTTTGTGCGGTAATATCGGTCCGAATCGCAATATATTGATACGGCTTTCCTTCTTCATCTAAAAAAGGAACAATCGTCGTTTTCACCCAGTAAATACTTCGGTCTTTGGCCATATTACAAACGTCGCCATTCCATATTTTACCCGAAGTAATCGTCTTCCACATATCATTAAAAAAAGTGGGCGGATGGAACCCCGAATTTAAAATTCGGTGGTTCTGTCCGATCAATTCTTCTCTTTCATATTTGGAGATGTCACAAAAATGGTCGTTCACATACGTAATCGTTCCCTTACGATCCGTAATTGCGACGATAACAGAATGATTTAATGCCGTTTCAATATCGAGTAATTCTTGCACCGTAAAGTTATGTTGATGTTGTGCAGTTTGCACGTGTAATGGTTGCTTCCCCATAGCTTCGTCTTTCCTTTCTTCTTGAACGATGCTTCGAATAAGAGCGAGTAAGTCGTTATTCATTTGTCATAATCTCGTCTAAACGTTCCGCTGACTCAACGACGGATGTTGCGACTTGCTCGATATTATGAATCGCGCTCGTCTGATTTTCTACTTCATTTTGAATGTTCGTATTCGTCACGACATTCTCATCCATCGCTTCGATAATATCTTTAAATCCTTCGAACGTTTCTTCTGAAGCTTTCGTGCTTTCTTGTACTTCTCTCGTTACACCGTCTAACGACTCGATTAACTCTGTCGTATATTGGTTAGAATTTTGAACGAGTTCGTTAATCGTCGAAATCGAGTCTTTCGTCTGTTCTGCTAAATTTCGGACTTCTTCTGCTACAACAGCAAAGCCACGACCGTATTCACCTGCACGCGCCGCTTCAATCGCTGAGTTGAGTGCGAGTAAGTTCGTCTGGTCCGCAATTTCTTGAACAATTTTGACGACACCTCGAATTTGTTCTGAAGACGATTCGACATTTTTGACAATCGTATTCATTTCGCGAATATCGTTCGCAATCGTTTCAACTTTTGTCAACATATGTTGTAAGTTGTCGCGACCTTTAATACCAAACGTTCTCGTCTGTTCTGCTTTCTCTTGGCCTTCTGTTGAAATCTCTTTCACTTGGCTACTTCCGTGAAGTAATGTCTCAATTAAGGCTGCCGCTTCTTGTGCATATCCGAGTAATTGGTGACTCACGTCTAACACTTGATTTTTAATCGCATCGCGACCTTCTTTGAAACTCTCTTCCATTCCTTGCATCGTTTCTAATTCATAAGCTTCGAGTACGAGTTGTTGTTCTAAACTTAAAATACGGGTAATCGACTGGATAATCGGAATCCAATCATCCGTATTTTTCACTTCTTCTTGTACGATATGTAACATCGAACATTGTAATTGTTGAAATGCTGCTAAATACCACGCAGGTTTCAAACCGATGACATAGTGAACACGCGCTACTTGCAAACGTTTTGCGACAAAGTCACGATCAATCACTCCTGAAAACAAATCGAGTAAGTGAGGGAATAAAACACCTTTTAATCGATCGACTGAACTATGCTTTCGAATAATCGACTCTAATTCTGGAATCATTAAAATCGTGTCATAAAACTTTTGAACGAGTAGATGCATATTTTTTTCGATCATCGGTTGAATCGTCTTCAACACTTGTAAATCTCGTTCGTCCATTGCTAAAATTTTCAACTTTTCTGCTAATTGACCTTCTGGGTCTTGGATCGTTACACGTTGACGTTCTACACCTTCTAAAATAGACGCCTCTTTATTCTTTGAAAAAAACACTTTAACTTCCTCCATTCACATCTTTTGAATACTCTCTTTTCCATTCATCTTCTCAATAAACAAGTTCCTATGACTTAATTCAATTCCCCTGTATATTGACTCACCTCACGCTTGAAATCCCAAATTCAATACGCCTTTTTATCTACTTCGTACTCCTTAATCTAATATACTAAAAGATGACAGCCTTCGCATACTTTTTCATTCCAATTCAAATATGATAGTTCTAACAAACTATTTTCCGTTCATATATATGTATATATAAACTAAATAATGATTATATATACATTATTTTCGTATAAAATACCTTTTATAACCTTTTTTATGACCTTTTTTTACTCTTTTAGAACTATAAAACATTGTTTTTTGATATTAACTAGTCTTTTATTACCCTTTTATGAAAAGTATTAAAATAGTCGCAGAAAGTACCTTTTTTTACCACTTATACACTTCGTACGCCTTCTCATCTTTAACACTTTATACACAATTAAGACACGTATTAGACACTTCGGTCGAATACGTGTTCATATTTCCTTTCTTCTTAAAATTACGAAATTTCTTCATTGCTCTTCTTTTGTAATAATTATGTCATCCAATCCTAGATCAGTTGTTTTATAATTGTTCATAGCGTACGCCTCCTGTTTGATACTTTTTTCTTAGCAGTCAAAGTATATAGGAAAACAAGGAGACGTGCGTTTTTTTATGTACACCATTCCGTACGGAGTTGCAGACGCCATTGGAATTGCGAGCTCTTCCAATGTCCAAAAAAACAAAAACAGAGCAAAAGAGATAACTCTTTTACTCCGTTGATCGTGGCGTTATTTAAGGTCGACGATACGCCATCCGATATCTTTTCGATAGAAAAAGTGAGGCCATTCGATGGCATTCATCGCTTCATAAACATGATGTTGCGCTTCTTTTAACGTTTCACCTTGCGCTGTTAATAAAAGAACGCGACCGCCGTTACCGACATAAACGTCCCCTTCTCGTTTCGTTCCTGCATGGAATACGTCGATTGAACGTTCACGTAGTGGCGTTAACTGAGGTAAAGGATGTCCGTTTTGAACTGTTCCTGGATATCCTTCACTCGCGACGACAACGCCTAATACAGCACGTGTTGACCATTCTAACTCGAACGGTTTATCTTGTACGAGCGCTTGCATAAACGCACCGAAATCAGAAGCTAAGCGCGGCAAAATAACTTGTGTTTCCGGATCACCGAAACGAGCATTGAACTCAATCACTTTTGGCCCTTCAGCCGTTAAAATTAACCCCGCATATAAAATTCCGTTAAACGGCGTACCTTCTGCTTTCATCGCTTCTACTGTCGGAACGACGACTTCATCGTACGCGCGTTTCACTATATCTTGTCCAATTTGTGGGACAGGAGAATACGCTCCCATTCCCCCTGTATTCGGTCCTTTATCTCCATCGTATGCACGCTTATGGTCTTGCGCAAGCGGCATTGGATAAATATGACCATTGTGAACGAACGACATATAAGAAAATTCTTCTCCTTCTAAAAATTGTTCAATGACAACTTTAGAAGAAGAATCGCCGAACTTTTGATTACCGATCATATCTTCTACTGCTTCAAACGCTTCTTCTTTCGTCATCGCAACGACGACGCCTTTTCCTGCAGCGAGTCCGTCTGCTTTTACGACGATTGGTGCTCCTTGTTCGTCTATAAATGCTTTTGCTTCTTCAACCGTCGTAAACGTACCGTACGCTGCTGTCGGAATATTGTATTTCGTCATTAATTCTTTAGCAAATGACTTACTTCCTTCAAGTTGTGCAGCACGTCGATTTGGACCGAAACAGACGAGTCCTTCTTTTTCAAACGCATCGACGATACCTGCAGCAAGTGGCGCCTCTGGACCGACAAATGTTAATTCAATTTGTTCGTCTTTTGCAAATGCTGTCAACGATGCGAAATCGAGTTCATCGATTGCTACACACGTCGCATCTTCTTTCATACCATCATTACCGGGTGCGACGAAAACGTCTGTTACAATTTCTGATGCTCGGAAAGCACGCGCAATCGCATGCTCTCGTCCTCCACTACCTACTACGAGAACTTTCATTAAATTGCCTCCTCTTTATATGAAACGACAAAAGCGGGCGACTCTGATACATTCAGAAAACGTCCGCCTGTCGATTGATTTAATGTTTGAAATGACGTACTCCTGTAAAGACCATTGCAATTCCGTGCTCGTTCGCTGCATCAATAGAATCTTGATCGCGCTTTGAACCACCCGGTTGAATAACAGCTGTAATTCCTGCTTTTGCTGCCGTTTCAATCGTATCCGGCATTGGGAAAAATGCATCCGAGGCAAGTGCGGCACCTTGTGCTTTTTCGCCTGCTTGTTCAAGTGCAATTTTTGCTGCACCGACACGGTTCATTTGACCTGCGCCGACACCGAGTGTCATTTCGTGATCTGTCACGACAATTGCATTCGACTTCACATGTTTAACAACAGCCCAGCCGAGTTTTAACGCTTCCCATTCTTCTTCAGTCGGTTCGCGTTCTGTCGCTACTTCAATTGTTGCTTCTTCGAAACCGTACGTATCAGGAGATTGTAACAACAATCCGCCTTCAACCGAAACGTTGTTAAATGCATCTTTTTTCGCTTGTTCGAACGAAATCGTTAACAGACGAATATTTTTCTTTTGCGTTAACTGCGCAATCGCTTCTTCTGTAAAGCTCGGAGCGATGACAATTTCTAAAAAGATCTCTGAAAGCTGCTTCGCTGTCGCAATGTCGACTTCACGGTTCAAAGCGATAATACCACCGAAAATCGATACTGGATCTGCTTCATATGCTTTTTCAAACGCCACGTCGATCGTTTTTCCGACACCGACACCACATGGATTCATATGTTTAACAGCAACTGCTGCTGGGTCTTCAAACTCTTTCACAATTTGAATGGCTGCGTTCGCATCTTGGATGTTATTGTATGAAAGTTCTTTTCCGTGTAACTGCTCTGCATAAGCGATCGAGAAATCCGAACCGAGCGGACGTGCGTAAAATGCCGCTTTTTGGTGCGGGTTCTCACCGTAACGTAACGGTTGTTTTAATTCGTACGTTTGCGTTAACTGTTCGGGGAATTGTTCACCTGTTAAATCTGTCATATATTGTGCAATTAACGCATCATACGCTGCTGTATGACGGAATACTTTCGCTGCTAAACGGCGACGTAATTCAAGTGTCGTCTCGCCAGTTTCATTTAATTGCGCTAACACTTCGTCATAATCTGCTGCGTCGACAATAACCGTCACATATGCGTGGTTTTTTGCTGATGCGCGAAGCATCGCTGGTCCACCGATATCGATATTTTCAATCGCATCTTCTGTCGTGACATCTTCTTTAGAAATCGTCTCTTTAAATGGATATAAGTTGACACAAACGACGTCGATTCCTTGAATACCGTGTTCTTCCATTTGAGCGATATGGTTCGCATCGTCTCGTTTTGCAAGAAGTCCACCATGAATCATCGGGTTTAACGTTTTGACACGTCCTTCCATAATTTCAGGGAACTTCGTCACTTCGTCTACTGCTGTAACAGCAACGCCATTTTCTTTTAAATGTTTCATCGTGCCGCCTGTTGATAAAATTTCATATCCGAGTGTTTCTAATTGTTGTGCAAATTGTAAAATACCGCTTTTGTCCGATACGCTAAGTAATGCTCGTTTCGTCAATGGTAACCCTCCGTCATTTTCATTGTTTTGTAATAATCTGTTGAATGGCTGATTTATATAGTGTATGTTCGACTGCTTGAATGTTTTTCGTCGTTTCTTCCACATTTCCATCTACGACGTTCGTCGCTCGTTGGGCAATAATTGGACCTGTATCCATCCCTTGGTCAACGTAATGAACCGTTACACCTGTCACTTTTACGCCGTGGCGTACAGCTTGACCGATGGCGTCTTTTCCTGGAAATGAAGGCAATAATGACGGATGAATGTTAACAATCCGTCCTTCATACGCTTCGAGTAACGTTGAACCGATCAGTCGCATATATCCTGCTAAAATGATCAGTTCTACATCGTGAGCACGTAATTGCGCCAAAACCTCTCGCTCGTAAGCTTCTTTTGATTCAAATGTTTTCGGAACGTATACTTTTGTCGGTACGTCCCATTTGTTCGCTCGTTGAATCGCATACGCTTCTGGTTGATCAACGATAAGTAATTCAATCGCAATATCAAGTTCCCCTTTAGCCGACGCTTCAGCTAATGCTTCAAAATTACTCCCACTTCCCGATGCAAAAATCGCAACTTTCGTCGGTGTCATTGTGTTAAACTCCCGTCATGTTCCCCTTCAAAGACGAGTTGTTCTCCTTCGATTACCGTTCCGATACGGTATGCTTTTTCACCGTGTTGTGCAGCAATTTCAAGAACACGTGCAGCTTCTTCTTCTTTCACTGCGATGACGAATCCAATCCCCATGTTGAAAACGCTATATAAATCGCGATCTGTTAAATTGCCTTTTTCTTTTAACATTTCAAATAACGGGTGGACTTCCCAACTACCGAGTTTGACGTTCGCTGTTAATCCATCACGTAACATACGCGGTAAGTTTTCGTAGAAACCTCCACCTGTAATGTGACCCATTGCGTGAATGTCGACAGCTTTCATCATGTCGAGAATCGGTTTAGCGTAAATTTTTGTCGGTTCTAATAACGCTTCACCGACTGTACCGAGTGACTCATATCCTTCGATTGTATCGTCCATACTCCATCCGTTCTCTTCAAATACAATTTTGCGTACGAGCGTGTAACCGTTTGAATGGATTCCACTCGATGCAAGACCGATTAAAACGTCACCTTTTTCGACTTTTTCACCTGTGACGATATCGCTTTTTTCACATGCGCCAACTGCAAAGCCTGCTAAGTCGTATTCTTCTTCTTCGTATAGACCTGGCATCTCTGCTGTTTCGCCTCCGATTAAAGCTGCACCGGATTGGACACAACCGTCTGCTACACCTTTTACGATCGCTTCTACTTTTTCAGGTACTGCTTTTCCGAGTGCAATATAATCTAAAAAGTATAACGGCTCTGCACCTTGTGCCACAATATCGTTTACACACATTGCGACGCAATCGACGCCGATCGTGTCATGACGGTCTGCCATAAAGGCAAGTTTTAATTTCGTTCCGACCCCGTCTGTACCTGAAATGAGGACCGGTTCTTTATAATTTAAACTCGAAAGGTCAAACATACCGCCAAATCCACCGAATGCCCCCATAATTCCTTTACGTTCTGTACGTTCAACGTGGGATTTCATTCGCTTTACTGATTCATACCCTGCTTCAATGTTAACGCCTGCTTTTTCATATGCTTTCGACATAACGATTCTCCTATCGTACGAGATCTTTCTCGTGTGGTAGTACTGTATCTGAATAAATATCTGTCGGATAGTCTCCGTTGAAACATGCTAAACAATGCCCACAATCTTTGTCCGTATCTGGACGACCTACTGCTTCGAGCATTCCTTCGATCGATAAATACGTTAAAGAATCGGCTTGGATTTGTTCTCGTACTTCTTCAACAGAACGACCCGCTGCAATCAATTCTGAATCACTACTAATATCTACACCGTAGTAACACGGATTTACAAGTGGTGGTGAAGCAATGACGACATGTACTTCCGTCGCGCCAGCTTCTTTTAACAAATTCACGATATGGCGTGACGTCGTGCCGCGTACGATCGAATCATCGACCATGACGACACGCTTCCCTGCGACGACGTGACGAACAGGAGATAATTTCATTTTGACTCCTTTTTCACGTAACGCTTGTGATGGTTGGATAAACGTTCGACCGACGTATCGGTTTTTAATTAAACCGAGTTCGTACGGAATTCCCGTCGCTTCCGAAAATCCGATGGCAGCCGAAATACTAGAATCCGGCACACCTGTTACGACATCTGCTTCTAAATTACCGACTTCTTTCGCTAATTGAATACCGCAACGTTTTCGAGCATTGTGGACGTTAATATCGTCAATGTTTGAGTCTGGTCGTGAAAAGTAAACGTATTCCATCGAACAAATGGCACGATCTGCTCGTTCAGCAAATCGTTCAGAGTGAAGACCGTTTGCATCTACAATTAACAATTCACCTGGCTCAACAGAACGAACGTGTTCTGCTCCGATAATATCGAAGGCACACGTTTCACTCGCTGCAACCCACGCATCACCGATCTTACCGAGCGAAAGTGGACGTAAACCGTTCGGGTCTTGTGCGATCATCAATTCATCATTCGTAATTAAAACGAAGGCAAACGCACCTTTTAATACACTCAATGCTTTTTTTACACGTTCTCGTTGATTTAACGCTCCACGACTTCGTTTAATTAAATGTGCTAACACTTCTGTATCTGAATTCGTCTGAAAAATACTACCTTGTTGTTCAAGTGAAGCACGTAAATCTTTCGCATTGACTAAGTTTCCGTTCATACCGATCGCAAGGCTACCCGTCGTTGAACGAAAGACGAGCGGTTGCACATTTTCAATGCCTCGCCCTTCTTCCGTCGTATAACGATTTTGTCCAATTGCGGCGAATCCTTCTAATGTCTCTAAATTATGGTCGTTAAATACTTCATTAACGAGTCCTTCTCCTTTAACGACACGTAATCCTTCGCCGTCTGTCGTGACAATGCCGGCACCTTCTTGCCCACGGTGTTGCATCGCGTGCAAACCGTAGTAAGCAAGTTGTGCTGCTGCATCGTTTCCCCAAATCCCGAACACACCACATTCTTCTTTTAGTTCTTCGACTTCAGCAGACATTCAAGTGCCCCTTTCCACGTATCGTGTAACGTTTCAGCTTGCGCGTCAACCCAAACGTCTCCTTCTGTTCCTTGTATCCGAACGATCGGTTGTTCCGTAATCGTTCCGACACATCGTGCATCTTTCACAGATGCTTCGAACACTTCGCGGTCTTCTTCTTTAATAGTGACAACAAAACGTGATTGTGTCTCACTAAATAAAGCAACGACTGCTTGTCCTTCTAACGTAACGTCTAAACCGAATGGTGTTCCAAATATCGTACCGAGTAACGCAACCGCTGCGCCCCCTTCTGAAATATCTGTTGCCGATTGAACGCGTCCTTGTTGAATCATTTGTAACAATGCGGTTTGACGTTCCTTTTCGACACGTAAATCGATAGACGGTGCACGACCTGAAATATCACCTTCGAGCATTTGTTGCAATTCACTTCCACCAAACTCTTCTTCAGCTTGACCGATCATGTATACGAGATCGCCTGCACGTTTTGCAGATTGCGTCACGACATGTTCTAATTCGCGAACAAGTCCTACCATCCCAATCGTTGGAGTCGGTTTCACCGCTTTTCCGTTCACTTCGTTTGAAAGTGAGACGTTCCCACCAATGACAGGAGTATCTAATGTACGACATGCTTCTGAAATACCGTCTGCTGAACGCTCGAGTTGCCAAAACACTTCTGGATTGTCCGGACTACCGAAGTTTAAACAATCGGTAATCGCAAGAGGCTCTGCTCCTGAACAAACTAAATTACGTGCTGCTTCTGCAACCGCAATTTGACCACCTGTTTCAGGATCTAAATACATATAACGTGCGTTACAATCCGATGTCATCGCCAGTCCTTTATTCGTTCCATCTACACGAATGACACCTGCTGGTGATCCGGGTGGAATGACTGTATTTCCGCGCGCATGCGAATCAAATTGACGATAAACCCATTCTTTCGATGCAATCGTCGGGCGAGCAAGCATTTGTTGTAACGTCTCTTGTACATTATCAACAGTAGGTACGACATGATCCATCGCTTGAAAATCTCGGAAATATTGTGGTTCACGTGAAGCTTTATGATAAACCGGGTTATCTTCTGCTAATGGATCAACCGGAAGTTCTGCTACTACTTCTCCGTGATGCACGAGACGTAACATTTTGTCATCTGTTACTTGTCCAATCGCACAAGCATGGATACCGTAACGTGCAAATAAGTCAATCACTTCTTGCTCATGACCTGCTTTAATCACGATTAACATCCGTTCTTGTGATTCTGACAACATCATTTCATACGCTGTCATCCCTTCTTCACGTTGAGGCACGAGGTTCATATTTAACTCGACGCCGTAACCTGCTTTTGCTGCCATTTCAGCCGATGCTGACGTCAGTCCAGCTGCTCCCATATCTTGAATACCGACGAGTGAATCTAAGTGGACGAGGTCGAGACATGCTTCCATTAATAGCTTCTCTAAATAAGGGTCTCCGCCTTGCATAATCGGCAATTCTTCTTTTTCATCAACAGCGACTTCTGCAGACGACATCGTCGCACCGTGAATACCGTCACGTCCTGTCGGAGCACCGGCATACATTACAGTATTACCAACACCTGAAGCGACACCTTTTTGAATATCTTCATGGTTTAATAAACCGACTGCCATTGCGTTTACAAGTGGACGGTGTGAGTAACTTTGATCGAATTTTGACTCTCCCGCAATCGTCGGAATTCCGATTTTATTTCCATAATCGGCAATCCCAGCAACCGCTCCTTTAAATAAATAACGATCGCGTTCATCTGTTAAGTCACCGAAACGTAACGAGTTAACGAGTGCGACTGGACGTGCCCCCATTGAGAATACGTCACGTAAAATTCCACCTGCTCCTGTCGCTGCTCCGATAAACGGCTCAATCGCTGAAGGGGAGTTATGTGACTCCATTTTGAACACGACTGCTTGCTCGTCACCGATATCGACGATTCCAGCTCCTTCACCTGGTCCTTGTAACACACGTTCTCCTTCTGTCGGGAAACGTTTTAATACAGGTGTTGAACTTTTATATGAACAATGTTCTGACCACATCGCAGAAAAAATACCTGTTTCTGTATAGTTCGGCGTACGGCCAATCATTTCAGATGCTAATTCAAACTCTTCATCTGTTATTCCCATTTGACGATACAATTGTTGTTCTTTCACTTGTTGTGCTGTAGGTTCCATCATTTATCGTTCACTCCCGTTTTTTCCGATTGCTTCAAAGAGCTTCACACCATCTGTTGATCCGAGCATTTTTTCGACTGCACGCTCAGGTAGTGGCATCATGCCGAAGACATTACCACTTGCGTTCGTTACAGCTGCAATTTGTGCCGTACTTGCAAATGGATCATCTTCATACGTCATAACGATTTGTCCATTTTGTTCGTACGCATGTTTCGTCGCTTCATCTAAAATATATGAACCGTATTGCGCAGCGTAAGGAATCGTTAATGTTTCACCTTGAATGTAACCGTTCGTAAAACGTGTATCGTTATTTTGAATACGAACGACTGCTTCGCCTGATTGGAATTGTAATGACGGATTTTCAACGAACCCTCCGTCTAATAAACCGAGTTCTACTAAAATATGAAATCCGTTACCGAATCCGATAACCGGTTTTCCTTCTTCTGCAAAACGAACGATTTTTTGTGCAACGGGTGAACTTTTCGCAAGTGCACCTGGGCGAAGATAATGACCATACGCAGCACCTGAAGGAATAATGATTCCATCAAATTCATCGAATGACGGCTGTAAATGCCAAACGATCTCCGATTCTACATTCGCTACTTCTTTTAATGCACGTGCCGTTTCGCGTTCACAACCTGTTCCTGGAAATGTTACTACTGCGAATTTCATCCGTTACGCCTCCTCAATATCGAAACGATAATCTTCAATGACACGGTTAATTAATAACGTTTCGCACATTTCCGTTACTTGTTCTTCAATATTTTCAGTTGCATCGACTTGAAGCTCGATTAACTTTCCGATACGGACTTCTTTCACATTGTCATGTCCCATCTCTTGTAATGCTTTTGTCGCCGCTGCTCCTTGTGGATCGACTACACTTTCGCGTAATGTAACGTATACTGTAACTTTTTTCATTTTCATTTCCTCTTTTCTTAGTTTGTCCAAATTAAAGATTGATTGATTTGTTGGCGTGTCGCTTCGATATCATCCGTTAAAATCGTGACGTGTCCCATTTTTCGGTCGTGTTTTGCCTCTTCTTTTCCGTATAAATGAATCGACCATTCAGGATACGTATCGATTCGTTCGATAAGAGGTGCAACGTGTTGACCTAATACGTTCACCATAATGACAGGGGATAACAATTTCGGTTCACGTAATGACCAATTACAAATCGCTCGAATATGTTGCGCAAATTGTGAAACGTTACACGCTTCGATTGAGTAATGACCCGAATTATGTGGGCGTGGGGCTAGTTCGTTAATAACGATTTCGCCTGTTTTCAACACGAACATTTCGACAGCGAGTGTACCGACTAATTCAAGATGATCAGCGATTTGTTTCGCCGCTTTTTCTGCTTTTTGTTTCACTTCCGTCGTCGTTCGTGCAGGGACGATCGACTCGTGTAAAATATGATTTACGTGTATATTTTCTGCCATCGGAAGACAAGCAGTCTCTCCTTTAGCATTTCGTTGAATAATGACAGACACTTCTTTTTCAAATGGAACGAACGCTTCTGCAATACATGCAGAATGTTCAAATAAAGGACGTGCATCCTCTAAAGAGGCACGATCATCTACTTTGACTTGCCCTTTCCCATCGTATCCTCCGAATGTCGTCTTCACGATACAAGGAAAACCGATCTCCTCAATTCGTTGTTCTAATTGTTCGTACGTTTCAGCTTCTACGTAAGGTGCAACAGGAGCGCCTGAAGCGCGAATTTCACGTTTTTCTACTATACGATCTTGCGTAATACGAATTAATTCTGCACCTTGTGGAATATGAGCACGTTCCATTAATGTACGTAATCCTTCGTAATCGATATTTTCAAATTCATACGTAATGACATCACTCACTTCCGCTAAACGACGAAGCGCAACTTCATCATTATAAGGAGCGACAATTTGTACGTCTGCAATTTGTCCACACGGTGAATCTTCCGTCGGATCGAGTACAGCGATACGGAATCCCGCTTCTTTTGCCGCAAGTCCCATCATTCGACCGAGTTGACCGCCACCGATAATGCCGATCACAGCTCCAGGTAAAATCTTCGTCATTCGAGGTCACCGCTACTTTCGTAAGATTGTTTTGCCATTTGTTCACGACGGCGTTGTAATCGTTCATACAATGCCTCATCATGATTTGCTAATAGTTCAGCTGCAAACAATCCCGCATTCGTCGCACCAGATGTGCCGATTGCCATCGTCGCTACTGGAACACCACCTGGCATTTGAACGATCGAAAGTAATGAGTCTTGACCACTTAATGCACGCGATTGAACGGGTACACCGATGACTGGTACTAACGTTTTCGATGCGACCATTCCGGGTAAATGCGCTGCGCCACCTGCTCCAGCAATAATTGCCTGCAAGCCTTTTTCTTTTGCTCGTTCTGCATACTCGAACATCCAATCAGGCGTTCGGTGTGCAGACACTACTTTTTTCTCGTATGGAATGTCTAATTCCTCTAAAATTTGACACGCATTTTTCATCGTTTCCCAATCACTCGTACTTCCCATAATGACTCCGACTTTAGCTTTCACTTCGTATCTGCTCCTTTACGTAATTTCCAGATTTTTATTTTACGAAAATGATTTTTCTTCAATCATTTCCTGAAAAATCGTACTTCATCTTTCAAGCCTTTTACTCCTCATATTTTAACAAGTCCACTTTCATTCGTCAACGAAAAACCGAACATTATTTAAGTATACTTTAAATAACGTTCGGTTTCTGTTCAATTTATTGACGTTGCCCTTGAAATTGGATGAGTTGATGAGAGTAAACGACTTCTCCGTCTACTTCTTTAAAAACAGGTTCTTCTCTTCGACGAATCGGCATATATCCTTCTTTTGCCATCCGTTCTAAACATTGTGTTAACGTTTCATCTTCTTCTACTGTAAACCATTGTTTATTTTTTTCGCGTTGTTTTGCCACACAAATTCCTCCTTCGATTGTTTGCCTTCAGTATACAACGTTTTTTCGATAACGAAACAAAAAATCCAGCTGAACTTTTCAAAAAGTTCGCTGGATTTCTCTTAATTAACGAAAGCAAAGTATAAAATAAACAATAAGAATAAAACGTACATAATCGGATGAATTTCTTTACGACGTCCTGTTAATAACATCGTAATCGGATAGAAAATAAAACCGATCGCAATTCCTGTTGCAATACTGTATGTCAATGGCATTGAAAGGACGACGAAAAATGCAGGAATAGCAATTTCGAGTTTCTTCCATTCAATATCCGCTAAGTTCGCTGCCATTAACGCTCCGACGATAATAAGAGCTGGTGCTGTTACTTCTGCTGTAACGACCATTAAAATCGGTGAGAAGAAAATAGCTAATAAGAAGAAGAGTCCAGTAACGACCGCTGCAAACCCTGAACGTGCACCGGCTGCAACACCTGCTGTCGATTCAACGAACGATGTCGTCGTTGACGTACCGAGCACTGCTCCTGAAACTGTCGCAACAGAATCAGATAATAATGCTTTTCCTGCTCGCGGTAATTTGCCGTCTTCTTTTATTAAACCGGCTTGCGTTGCTACAGCAACGAGTGTTCCGGCTGTGTCGAAAAAGTCAACGAATAAAAATGTAATGACGACGACTAAAAATTGAACGGTTAACAATGAACCGGGGTCTACTGTAAACACTTCAAATGCTGCACCGAATGTTGGAGCAATCGAAGGGGCAGATGACACAATTTTATCCGGTATTTGAATTAATCCGACAAACATACCGACAATTGTCGTCATCACCATTCCATAAAAAATAGCGCCATTAATTTTTCGTACCATCATAATCACTGTAATGACTAAACCGAAAATCGTTAATAAAACAGGTCCGCTCGTCACGTCTCCTAATTCAACGAGTGTCGCTTCATTTGCAACGATTAATCCTGATGCTTGTAGTCCGATAAATGCGATAAATAAACCGATACCTGCTCCTACTGCATATTTCAGCTGTTGGGGAATGGCGTTAATGACCCATTCACGAAGTCCTGTTAAAGATAATACGATGAAAATTAATCCTGAAACGAGAACACCTGTTAAAGCCGTTTGCCACGGAATCCCCATACCGAGCACGACAGAAAATGCAAAAAATGCGTTTAATCCCATACCCGGAGCTAGTCCGATCGGGTAACGTGCTAATACACCCATTAAGATGGAACCAATCGCTGCTGCTAATGCTGTCGCAACGAATACGGCTCCTTTTTCCATTCCGATGCCTTCTGGTAATCCTGGAATGCCTTCAAGCGATAACATAATCGGGTTAACGACGAGAATGTACGCCATCGCTAAAAATGTCGTCAAACCTCCAATGAATTCCCGTTTATAATTCGTGCCGAGCTTTTCGAACTCAAAATATTGTTTCACGATTTTCGATCCTTCCTTCTTCGTATATGTTTTTGAATACTATCAATATAGCGAAAGTGAAAGAAAATAACAAGACTAAAAACGAACGTTACTACATTTTATAAGATAAACGTTCGTTTATTTGACATTTGTTATACGGAATCGTCGTTTTAACCGTTGCCAAAACGATTGTTTTTTCGGATGTTCGAGCCGTTCGCGTAAACGATGTAAACGTCCGTCTTCTTCTTGCATCACTTCATCGACTTTTCGTTCAAACGTTTGAATCGCTTTTTCGAATTGTTCTTCTTCTTTATAAATTTTAGCGAACAATCGAACGCATTCCATTTGTAGCGAACCGATACGACCGGCCCATTGCAATTGGACAATTTGTGTCAACATACGCCCATCAGAACGTTGTTCGAAATAATGTTCCCATTTTTTAAAAAATGGATCGTATCGTTCGATCAATGACGCCCAATACGTCTTTTCAACAATAATATGAAACAACTCTAAATCAAATGTTTCATCGATATATGTACCGTGCTCTCGTTGAAACAATCGTCCTTCCTCTTTTAAAAACGTATACGCCCGCGACCGTTCGATCCCATCTATTCGTATTAAAACGGCTGGGTTCAACAACGTCTCATCGAGCTCGAGCGCAATCGAATGTCCCGTCGCTCGTACGACGTTTTGAACCATCCAACCCGATTGTAACATCGCGAGTTGTTCGCGTAACTGTTCGAGTGTCATACAAGTCCCTCCTTATCGTAAGTTTACCACGTCTTTTTCAAACGAACATCTTTTCTATCAAAAAGAAAGGAGACGTTCATACCAATACTCAGTCGGTAGCGAAAACTGCATACACTTTCAACTCATCCTCTTTTATACGATGATGAATAGAACTTGTCTATCATTCATACCGAAGTATAAGATAGAAGAATCAACTCGATATTCAAAAAAGGAGATGACCTATGAACTTCATCAAAAAAGAATTTTTAACGTTTGTATCTCTATTATGTGCTATCGGTGTATTTGGAATGAGTAGTGCATTTCAAAGTATGGCATACTGGGGAAATGATTGCACTTGGTATTGGATTGGCGTAGTTTTAACTTATTTTCTCGGATGGGTAGGTATCGTTTTTTTAGTCTTTGCAAGTAAGAGAAAAACAAAGATAAACGGAGAATCAAAATCTAGTTTGTCAATGTTTGGGATAATCACTTCTCTTGTATTGATCAGTAGCTTTTTATGGACAACTTTTATCATCATCGCCGGCATGTCTGGAATTTAAGTTTTTATGATGTGTCACACGTTGGATTGCAACGAAAATAAAAAAGAGATATTGCTTTTACACAATATCTCTCATTTTCCTCCGTTTCCTTTAGCGGAATTTTAGCGGAGAACTTATTTCATTTTACATACCATCAAAAGAGTGAAATCAATGCTTTCACTTCAAGTACGATTTGCGGATTATTCCCACTCAATCGTACCTGGTGGTTTCGGTGTAATGTCGTACACGACACGGTTAACGTGCGGCACTTCTTCTGTAATACGACGACTAATTTTTTCTAAAACGTCCCACGGAATACGTGCCCAGTCAGACGTCATCCCGTCAACAGAATGGACGGCACGAATACCGATTGCGTGATCGTACGTTCGTTTTTCATCGCGCTTTCCGACACTGCGAATGTTCGGTAATACAGCGAAATATTGCCAAATCGAACGGTCGAGTCCTGCTTTTTTAATTTCGTCACGTAATACGTAATCTGCTTCACGAACGATATTTACTTTTTCAGGTGTCACTTCACCGAGAACACGAATACCTAAACCTGGTCCTGGGAACGGTTGACGATGAACGATTTCTTCTGGAAGACCGAGTTCTAATCCGAGTTGACGAACTTCATCTTTGAATAAAGCAGTGAGTGGTTCGATCAATTCAAATTCCATATCTTCTGGAAGTCCACCGACGTTATGGTGAGATTTGATCGTCTCAGACGTTGCAGTACCACTTTCGATAACGTCTGCATAAATCGTACCTTGTGCAAGGTAGTCGATACCTTCTAATTTTGCTGATTCATCATCAAATACGTAAATAAATTCGTTTCCGATCGTTTTACGTTTCGTTTCAGGATCTGTAATTCCTTTTAGTTTACCGAAGAAACGGTCTTGAGCGTCTACTTTAATAAAGTTCATATTGAAGTCTTCACTAAATGTCTGGACGACACTTTCTGCCTCTCCTTTACGGAGTAACCCGTGATCGACGAAAATACACGTTAATTGATTACCAATCGCTTTATGAACGAGCGCTGCGACGACCGATGAATCGACACCGCCACTTAATGCACATAATACATTTTTATCGCCGACTTTTTCACGAATACGTGCGACTTCTAAATCGACGAAATATTTCATCGTCCATTTATTCTCTAATTGGCAAAGTTCGAATACGAAATTCGTTAAAATCGTTTCGCCTTCTTCTGTCGCATCGACTTCTGGGTGGAAGTTTAAAGCATAAAATGGTAACGTTTCGTGCTTATACGCTAATCCATCTTCTGCGATGGCGACGAATGATGGTGCGTCTAAACGGTATGTTTCTTCTGTCGTTTCGACAGCAAATGAAGGTGCTGTTTCGTTCCATAGTGGATCGTTTTGACGTGTCATCGTCACAACAGCTGCTTCTGTCGCCACGACGTTTGCGTCGTAATCAAAATGACGTACTAATTCTTTCGCACCGTATCCGATTGCTAAAATTGGGAGACCTAATTCAAAAATCGCACGGTCAACTTGTAAATCGTACTTCTTCGCAACCGCTTCGTCTCCTCCGGATAATACGATTCCGATCGCATTCATGTTTTGAATGTCTTCTGCTGTTGTCGTATGGGGATGTAACTCGCTATATACTCCTACATTACGTAAACGGCGTGTCACTAATTGATTGTGCTGACTTCCTAAATCAAGAACGACGACTTTCTCTTGTCCTTGCAATACAGGTGATGTAGACATGAAAACCAACCTCTCTTAAGTTCAAATTTCGAATGACCGATTCATTACGAAAGACGCGCACGAAAAGCGTGATATCGGCGCGCCTTTTCTAAAAGGAACATTCCACTGTTCTCTTTTTATCATCATCCGTTCGAATGTTTCATACGTTGTATTTTACTGCTCTTTCTTTGATAAATCAACCCGCAAGCGATGATTGTACCAATTGAAAAGCGCTTCGTACGATGCCCACTCCTCTTGAGTTGACGTCGTACCGTATACTTGACGTTCATACACTTTTGTCAGTTCCTGAAGCGCAGTCGTTTCAAACTGCTCATCGATCCGTCGTGCATATTGTTGTAACGTCTCATATTTCGCGCGTGGCCAACCTTTTTTATCTAGTTGTTTTAATAATGCGCGATACGTTTCTTGGAAAGTTGTCACAGAATCGACTTCTTTTTTCTTTTTTCGATATACGAAATAAAAAGCAGCGAGGAGCAACAATCCGATTGCGATCAAGCAAACAACGTAAATTAGAGAGGAGGACTTTTTCTTTTCAGTCGATGCCGGTTCTTGCGTTTCCTCTTTTTCCTCTTCTTCATACAACTGTTCTGTTTCCGCGGGCGGAATTTCTTCTTCCGCTTTTTCCGGATCGCTTTCTTCTGTGAAGGAACGCTCAAATGTTGCAGGACTTTCAAAACCGACGGTCGGTTCAAACGGAATCCAACCATAAGAAGGGAAATAAACTTCTACCCAAGAGTGAGCATCATTTTCTGTAATTTTTGCTTGCTCTCGTTTTTCGTCATACGTACCACTTGCATAACCTTTCGCCCAACGTGCTGGAATGTCGAGCGTTCGAAGTAAAACAACCATTGAAGAAGAATAGTTATCACAATATCCGCGTTTCGTTTCGAAGACGAATTGGTCGACATAATCTTCGCTTCCTTCAGGGTAAGGGACGTCTTCTCGGTCGTACGTATAGCCTGACTGTTTGAAATATTGTTCAATAGCTTTTACTTTATCATAAACCGTCGGTGCATCTTTCGTAATTTGTTCGGCTCGGTCGTATAGACGCGACGGCAATCGTTCAGGTAACTGCGTATATCGTTTCATCTCTTCTTCTGTTAAATCGTAATCTTCAAGTGACCACGTTCGAAGATTCGTTTCATCGTAAACGGGTGGATCGTATTGCAAAGAATACGTCGTAAGTGGTAACGTTTCTTCGTTATCATTTTGGAAAACGTGACGTTCTTCACGTGCGACTTGATACAACATTCCTTCTGCTGCTTCGCTTTTCCCCGTCCAACCGTAAACGATCGGTACGTACGGCAAGTCTCGCTTCATATGGAATGTCGCCGTCGCTTCTCCTTCTTCTCCTGTTGCTGCATCCCATTTTTTCGCAGAAGAACCTTCCCAACCTTTCGACGTATACGTTTCTTTCGTTTCAAGACGGTAATATTGACGCGTCGGTAAATCGACGTCCATGACGTGCGCATCGTTCGGCTCAAATGCCCCACCGAGCGACGTGTCATCTTCACGATAACCACTTTTCGCTTGTTCCTTTTTATCTGTCCACGACATAAACCACGACCACGTTTTCCCATCATCTTCTGCTGGTAGGACGACAAAACTTATACTAAAAATCGCAATCGTTACGGCAAGAAAACTCGTTACACCTTTCATAAATGCTTTTCGGTTCCACGTCAAATGAGGAATCGTATAACGACGTAACCATTCAACACTGACGAGTAAACCGATACTATAAAGCAAAATACGAACAAACTCGAATTTGCCAACCGGTGCTTCGAGTAACACGAGAAACACGAAGAAAAAGATCGTCACACTGACGAAAAGTCGAACGCGGTGTAACGTATCGATCCAATAATAAATGAAATACGTAAACATCCATAATAAAAGGAACGATAAAAACGTATGAAAATCGTTCGTTAACAATTGAATATCCCACTGCTGGAGGGCTAACCGGTTAAGTTCCCATTGTTCTTGCCAATATAAACCGAACGAACGTAACGTATATGCCGAATGATAAAAAATCGCATACGGCAAAAAGAATGCAAAGATCAATTTTATCGGCGTACTTAACCAAAATGGTAAACGAATAAAATAAAGAATTAAACTAAGCCCGATAAAAAAGAGAAACACACCGTAATAACTCGACTGTGTCACATGTAATATCGGACGTAACCATTCAGCAACGATGAAAAACGAAAAACCGTAAGCGAAAAAGCGAATAAAATAATAATCTAACGTTTTCATCGATTCGCTCCTTTCACGAGTTGGCGGAATGTCTCGACCGGTAACCATTCAAATGCGACCGTTCCGCGTCTTTCTAAACGACGATCCATATCATTTTCCAAAATGTAAACGATATGAGGAACAGCCATATTGCGCATCGAAACGACCGCTGCTTCTTCTACCGTCGCAACTGTTGTCACAATCGTCGGTGAACTATTCCACTCGAGCGGACGTTCAATGAGTGGCTTCGGACGAACCGTCGCTAAATGACGCAATACTTCTCGGAAAGACGACTCCGACTGAACGAGTTGATGTACAATATTCGGAATGATCACTTCGACGACGACTTGTTGTTCGTATAACGTATACAACAACGAACTAAATAATTGCACACGTTCTTCAAAGTACGGACCTTCTACGTGATAAAAATAAAGGCCGACGCGGCGTTCTTCTCCTCGTTCAAACTCTTTCGTCATCATTTGTTGCATACGTGCGGATGCTTTCCAATGAATGTGAGAAAGTGAATCACCTCGAACGTATGGACGGGTAGACATTGGCATCGTCATTTCAAATGAAAATAAAGCTGCCGTTCCACCGTCACTATTTAATCCGCTTTGCATTAAACTTTCCATATGAAGAGGAACGTACGTTGGATAAACGTAAAATGAAACGTCACTCGGTTTTGTTCGACGTTGTTCACTCAAACGTAAACTATCGGCTAATCGTAACGTCGTCTCTATACTTTCATAATGTCCGCGCGTCCAATCCGTCACATCGAGCGCATACGTCCATCTTTTCCTCAACCCGACCCATTCAAACAAATGAAACGACTTCGGACGCGACATTCCATCTTTTGCGAACGTTATTTCAAAATCGACCGTACCGAGTGGAAACCGGTTCGGACGTTCTACAGTAATCAAAATTATTTTTCGATCACCTTTTTGTTGCAACTGTTCTGTCCATTGCCATCGTCTTAACGGTAAAAATGTTACAAGTAAGCTATATGCGCTATAAAAAGTTAAAATGAGGAGTAAAAAATAGCTGACGAATTGACGTTCTTTTAAAGCGAATGCAAATAGTGCGCCCCAAACAATCGCTAAAAAGAACCATTGTCGTTGACGATTCATCGTTTATCAACAGGTACAGGAGTCGATTGGCGCACTTGTTCAATAACCGACGATGCTGTCATACCGTTATACAACGCATCGCGATATAGTAATAGACGGTGTGCTGCAACATAGTGAAATAAAAATTGAACGTCATCAGGTGTAACGAAAGAACGTCCTTGGACGTAAGCATATGCTTGTGCCGCTCGTGCGTAACTCATCGTACTCCGCGGACTCATTCCGAGTTCGATCGCATCGTGTTCTCGTGTACCACGTACGAGCGCAACGATATAATGCGCAATTTCGGGAGATAAATGAACATGGCGTACTTCTTTTTGCATATCAAGCACATCTTCTACTGTACAAACCGCTTCAATTGGCGCTTCTGCTCGCTTGTCTTCTTCTAAAATCAATTTCGCTTCTTCAGCTGCTGTCGGGTAACCAATCGTTAATTGGAATAAAAAGCGATCAAGTTGCGCTTCAGGTAATGGAAACGTTCCTTGATGTTCAATAGGGTTTTGGGTCGCCATGACAAAAAACGGCGACGGAAGCGGATACGTTTGACCGTCGACAGTTAAAGAGCGTTCTTCCATACTTTCTAAAAGGGCCGATTGTGTTTTCGGACTCGCCCGGTTTAATTCATCGGCTAATACGACACCTCCGAAAATCGGACCTTCTTCAAATTGAAACGTTCGATGTTCAGGGTGATAGATTGAAACCCCAGTAATATCAGCTGGCAATAAGTCCGGTGTAAATTGAATTCGACTAAATGATGCATCAATCGACTTCGACAATGCTTTCACGAGTGCTGTTTTCCCAACACCCGGTACGTCTTCTAACAATACGTGTCCTTCGCTTAGCAAAGCAACGACACTTAATTCAATAATCGAACGCTTCCCTAAAATGACACGTTCTACATTTTCAATTAATCGATGGACCGTCTCTTTTGACATGACAATTCTCCTTTAAACGTTGTTTATTTTACGATAACGGTTGAATAGACGAACGACAAGTAATACGGGTTCTTTTTCACGGTTTTGAAACGTTTTACATGCTCGTTGAACGAACGAAAATGAAAAACCATCCAAATCGACAACTTTTCACGACACGTATCGCGTAAAGACCGTCGATTTAAATGGTCTACTGTTCGAATTCAATTTTCCCAAAACGTATCAAATACGGTAATCGGTAAGTGGCGTTTATGGCGTGAATTCATATAAAGTTGTTCGATTCGCGCGGCTTCATGCGGCGCTACACGTTTTCCTTCCAAATAATCATCAATCGCCTCATACGTCACACCGAGTGCTTCTTCGTCAGGGATCGCTGGTTTTTCTTCTTCTAAGTCAGCTGTTGGTACTTTCATATATAAATATTCCGGACATTGCAATTCGCGTAGTAAAGCACGCCCTTGTCGTTTATTTAATCGATAAATTGGCATTAAATCCGCTCCGCCGTCACCGTACTTCGTATAAAAACCAGTGACTGATTCGGCTGCGTGATCCGTACCGAGAACGACACAGTCACGTGCTGCACCGACAGCGTATTGTACTTTCATCCGTTCACGTGCTTTTTCGTTTCCTTTTTGGAAGTCAGTTAGTGTAATACCGGCTTTTTGTAACGACTCGACGCTCGCATCAACAGCGGGTTTGACATCGACTGTTAACGTTTCAGACGGTTGGATGAAATGAAGTGCCGCTTGACAATCGTCTTCATCAAACTGCTTGCCGTACGGTAAACGAATCGCAATAAATGTATAACGACGACTACCTTCTTCGTTTAACTCATCGACCGCCATTTGAGCCAATTTTCCGACGAGTGTCGAATCTTGACCACCTGATATGCCGAGGACGAATCCTTTAACGAAAAGATGTTGACGGGCGTAACGTTTTAAAAAATCGACCGAACGACGAATTTCTTCTTGTGGATTAATCGTTGGCTGCACGTATAAAGCGTCGATAATTTCGCGTTGTAACGTCATTTACTCATTTCCTTTCTCTTGAATAAATTGTTTCACTTTTTCGCGTACTTGTTTAATATGGTTCATTTTATTATCCCAACACGCTTGGCTTAAATCGACTGGATATTCTTCTGGATTTAGCGAACGCTTATATTCATCCCACAATAAATTTAAATTAGACGTCGCATATCGTTGCATCTCTTGGACGGTTGGACTTTCGTAAATGACACGTCCTTTTTCAACGACATGTTTATGCAAGTCAATCGCTTCAAAATGCGTCACCGTTTTCGATAAATACGTATGAACCGGGTGGAACATAAACAATGAATTTTCTTTCGACGGATCTTCGTCTTTCATCGTAATGTAATCCCCTTCTGCTTTTTTCGTCTCTTGGTTAATAATGCGGTATACTTTTTTCTCTCCGGGTGTCGTCACTTTTTCCGCATTGGATGAAATTTTAATCGTATCTTCCATTTCGCCGTGCTCGTTTTCAATCGAGACGATTTTATATACCGCTCCTAATGCGGGTTGATCGTATGCTGTAATAAGTTTCGTACCGATTCCCCATGAATCGACACGTGCGCCTTGTGATTTTAAATTTAAAATCGTCGCTTCGTCTAAATCGTTTGAGACGACAATTTTCGCCTCCGGGAAACCTGCTTCATCTAACATACGGCGCGCTTCTTTTGATAAGAAGGCGATATCGCCACTATCGAGACGAATCCCGAGGAAGTTAATTTGATCACCTAGTTCTTTGGCAACTTGAATCGCCGTCGGTACACCGATTTTTAACGTATCGTACGTATCGACTAAAAAGACGCAATCTTTATGACGACGTGCATAGGCATGAAACGCTTCGTATTCACTGCGATAAGCTTGTACCATCGAGTGCGCATGCGTTCCGGAAACCGGAATATGAAACAATTTTCCAGCGCGAACGTTACTCGTTGATTCTAATCCTCCGATAATCGAAGCACGTGCACCCCAAAGTGCCGCATCCATCTCTTGTGCACGGCGACTCCCGAACTCCATAACGACTTCTTCTTTCACAATTTGTTTAATTCGACTAGCTTTCGTCGCAATGAGCGTTTGATAATTGACAATATTTAATAACGCTGTCTCGACGAGTTGTGCTTCTGCTAATGGTGCTTCTACGCGAACGAGCGGCTCTCCTGCGAAAACGAGTTCGCCTTCTACGACAGAATAAATATCTCCTGTGAAACGAAGATCGCGTAAGTAAGCGATAAAATCTTCTTCATATCCGACTTCATGTTGTAAATAATGTAAGTCACTTTCTGTAAATTGGAAATCGCGAACATATGCCAACATTCGCTCGAGCCCTGCGAAGATAGCATAGCCGTTTCCAAACGGGTTTTGACGGAAGTAAATTTCAAACACCGACCTACGATTGTGCATACCGTCTGCCCAATAAGACTCCACCATATTTATTTGATACAAATCCGTATGAATTGCTAAACTATCATCTGCGTAAATTGAACTCATGTTAAACTCCTTCTTCCGTTCATTATATTTGCCTTATTATACATCATTTTGCCTTGAGCTTCTAAGTTTTGAACGTTTTTTGTACGAATTGTGTGTAATATACGAATACCCGAATCGTTTACAGACAAACGAAATCGCTTCTTTTTTAACCGATCGATGACATTTTTTATATGAAACACGACAAAAAAGCACGAAAAAATCCATGGAGATGTTTTCTCCATGGATTTTCTCGCACCATCAACCAAGATCATTGCGTCTATTACTATTTTTTATAAATGAAAAGGATTAACCCTACACCTAAAATGATACCATACTTTTTAATTTTCTCAACTAGTTACACTTAATCTATAGGACGAAATAGCAAATCATCGTCTCATTTCGAGAATAGGGTGTTATTTTTTTACTTTTTAGTAAAGCGCACGATAAAGGAAGACTGAAAAATCACTTCTTGAAATCGGTGATGTCGTATCAAACTTTCCGTGTCCGACACCTTGGGTAATGTCATTTGCAGCAAGTGCGTTAATTGCATCATGCGCAAACGATCCTTTCGTATCTGTAAAATACGACTGACCGTCACCTTTTAAAGAAAAGGCACGTTGTAAAATCGCAGCCATTTCGGCACGCGTCAATTTACCATTCGGGTCAAACATTTTCCCGCCTTCTTTTCCACGGATAATCCCTGCTTCTGTCACTGCTGCAACTTCTTTATAAAACGTCATCGTCGGCGCCATGTCCGTAAACTGAGGATCTTTCACGTCGGATACGTCTAATTGTAAGGCGCGCGCAATTAAAATCGCAGCTTGTTGACGTGTTAAATCTGTATACGGTTTAAAATGACCACTTGGGAAACCACTAATGACGCTACCTTGCACGAGTGTTCGAATTTCGCTTTCTGTTCGGAATTGAACGCTCGTATCGTGGAATAATCCTTCATTCGGCACTTTATGTGTCGACACTTTCAACTGATCGAACCAAAGCGTTCCAGTCGTTTTCAACGAATCCGTCGGTTGTGTGACGTATATCTGTGTCAACGTCCAAACATCTTTCGTATTCGGTAATGTCGCAACGACGTAATTCCAACCGTTCCATGTCAATCCTTTATTTTCTGTGAAATTAATCGTCGCAGTTTCACCGGCTTCATTTTGAACCGTTCCACGTACCCATAATTGACTTTTATCTCCGAACAATCGAAGTGTTACTGTTTTCGCATCTTTTCCTAATGGAAACGGTCGATTCGGTGCAATATATGTCGCAGATGTACCGCTCGTCTGTCGATGATCATACGTTAAACCGAGTGCTCCTTTTCCATCAAATGATGGATCTTTTTTCGTATATGGAACGAGTGCTCCTTTTCCTCTGACAGAAGAAGTCGTCCATTGGTTTTGATTGAAATCATCCAATAAACGATCGTTCGTTGCTTCTCCGACTGGATGTGCTTTCGGCTTTTCAGGTTTTGATGGAATTGTCGGTTTTTCGTTTACCGTTCCATCGGTCACTGTCACTGTATACGTAACATTCGTCGTACCGAGCGTTGCTTTAATCACCGTTTGTCCTTTTTGAATCGCTTCTAACGTTCCGTTCGGATGAATACGAACATTTGCATTCGATGCTGTCAGTTGAAGTTGAGCTCGGTCATAAATGACTGGTTTTCCTTTGTCGTCTTGTGCAACGACATCGATCGCTACTTTTTCACCCTTTTTTAACGTTTTCGGCATTTGAAGCGTTAACGTTTTCGGACCGTCGACGACAGTTAGTGGTAATGTCGCGACGTTTTTTCCATTCGCTGTAATTTGAAGTGGCGTGTCGACAAACTGTGATGTATCGAATGTGCCATCTCCGATTGGTTTCCCGTTAAGTTGGACGTCGCTCGATTGAAATGGGACCGGGTTACCGTATTCATCAAGCCCGCCACGAATCTCTACTTTTCCTTTTGCTCCTTTAACGTACGTTCCTTCACGCTCTAACGCTACGATGACTTCTTGTAATGTCCCTGTCGGTGCAGTCGACAAGGCAAATAATGTTGTAGAAACGGCACGTTCAGTTCCACTAGATGGACGATTCGCTAAAACGACAGCTTCCATTCCACGTGGACGTATGGCCATCGTCGTAGAACCTCCTCCATCTAATGATAAAAGATGTTCGATACCTTTATTTTTATAATACGTTGCGACTTCTTTAAACGTCATCCCTTCGCTTTTCGTTTGACGTCCATCGACAGTTAACAACTGAACCGTTTGACCATCATTTCGGACACCGACGAGTGTTCGAGGTGCTCGTTGTGTCCAACGCGTTCCTTTATTATCAATATTCGAACGAAACTCACCATTTTCTAATAAATACGGACCCGCTGCTAACATAAATGAAGCCCCGCGCCATTTCGGATCTACGTCTGTACGGAACGTTAACACGGCTCCTTTTGGAATGTTTTTAAGTAATGTCGCTTGTGTTCCATGACCAGACAAGACGTAACCGACCGATGGAATATTAGGTGCATATTTGTCGTTACGCTCACGTTTCCCAATCACTTTTGCACGTACCGTCTGGCCAAATTGCAACGTCGTATCATGTGATGGTTCTAAACTTTCTAAAATTAACTCTACTCCTAATTCGTTCGTTTCCGTTTGGTCTTTTGCAAAACGAGGTGTGTACAATATGAGATCATTTTCTGTTCGGTTTTTATCCGTACTCGTCACATCGTAAGTTATACCGTCATATTCCATTTGAAGTGTTAATTCGTAAGGTGCTACGAGTGCTTTTCCATTTTTATCGATTCCAAATGCAATCGGCTCTGCGACATATCCTTCTCGGTCGGAAGAAACGATTCCTGCGTTTAAAAGTTCATCGTTTTCAGCGATTAAATGCATCGGTAAATAATGTTGTTCACTTCCCCAAAAATACGAACCGTTCACAGCACCGACGACACGTTGGCCTACTTTCGTATAACTGTTCGCTTGTAGCGTCGTTGCTTTTAAACGGCCGAGCTTATTCGGCATATTTTTATCAAAAGGATAATGTACACGGACTTCCGTATAAGGATCCTTCAAATCAACCGTCAACTCATTCATCACTTGTGGCTTTCCGTTATACGTCGTCTCCGTCTGTTCGTACGTCACACCGTTTGACAACTTCGTCTGTTCGGCAAATGCCGCTTCACTTCCAAAGGCTACAATCGTCGTCATCGCGGCTACAGCAACTATTCGCTTTACTACTTGCTTTAACATATGTTCGTCGCTCCTTCACTCTTCTTTTTCGCCATTATACCATACACACGATCTCCAACACGTCAAAAAGAAGGACCGGCATTCGCCGAAGCCCTTCTTTTTATACAAGTGAAAATCGTTCCCACTTTTTTATTTCAAATCGATTAATGTTCGACCTGTTTCTTTTTCTTTTGCACGCGACAATAAAACACCGAGTACGATATAAAAGTACATCGTAAACGTTTTATCTTCCCATATGTTATAAATTAAACCGCTCCAATATGTTGCCATTAAGATAGCAAACATCGGTAACGCGATATAAAAGTCGCGGCGATATTTCCAAAACGTCCAAAGCATGCCTAGTAAGAAGACCGCAAATAATAATACACCGACGGCTCCTGTCTGTGCAATAATTTGGATGTACTGATTATCTGAATAAATGTTCACATCAATGCCGTATTGTTCATAAATCGGCGATGAATATGATTTCGATGCTGAATCTCCGAACGTCGCAAAACCACTACCGAGAATCGGATAGTCTAAAAAGACTTCAAATCCTTTATCGACAATAAATAGACGTCCTGTCGTTCGACTTTTTTCTAACGTGCCTTCATCGAATGTTTCTTTTATCCGTGCTTTTTCAACTTCTGCTATACTTTCGCCGAAGTCTTCTGGTGTTCCTGTTCGTTCGAAATCACCAATCGTCGTATTTTCACTAATCCATTGCGCACTGTACGTCACTGGTGTTACAACGAAAACGAAACCGAGCGCAATATACATTAAGGAATGAACGATAAATTTGAAGCGACGTGTAATGAGGAAGTACGTCACAATTCCGACGACATACGCAATCCACGTCCCACGGCTAAACGTTAAAATCCACACACCTGAAAGGGCAATTAAAAAGATCGATAACGTATATTTCCACATACGTTGTTTCGCAAAATATTCACGTAAAACGTAACCCGCCATTCCAGCGAATGACAAGTATACTGCGAGTACGTTCGGGTTATTTAACAATCCGTAAATACGGCTCGCATTGTTCGGTGAAAGTTGACGATTGATCCATCGTTCGGGCATCCATGCCGAACGCATCGACAGTTTTTCAACGAGCCCTTGAACAATAATCAGTAAAGCGACAACGACTGTTACGGCTAAGAAGCGGAAAATATCTTCTTTCGTAATATGTAGACGCTTCACAATGTATAAAAGTAAAAAGGTAATGACGAATGCGCGTAATTGGAAAATAATCGCTCCGATTGAAACGCCTGTCATGAAGCCGGAAATAGAACCGACGAGTAAAAAGGCGATAAAGGCCCATTCGAATGGTTCAAAGCGGAAAAGTGATTTGAGGTCGCGACGTGATGCCCATACGATACGAAGTAAAACGACGACGATTACTAAATCACCGACGAGCTTTAAACTCGGGTTCACTTCCACTAAAAATGAACGCATCGGGTAATAAAAGAGTAAAAAGAAAATCGTATCTTTCGGACGAAGCCATGCAATAATAGCAATAATTACTGTTACGGCATATGCAACGTATGTCGAAGGAACGAGTAGCGCGAAAACGACGAGTGCAACTGCAACGAGTGTCCCCATCATCTCCTTCAAGTGAGGTGTGATATTCATACGTGTAACCCTTTCTTCTAGTTATTCATACAGTTTCAAAGTATAACATAACTTTTTATCAAAAAACAGACAGAATGAAAGGCGTTGCCCCCTGACTTTGACGGACAAACGTCTTCTCTACGCTACGAAAAAAGAACGTCGCGAGCATGACTCGAAACGTTCTTTTTTTCTTACTGTTGAACTGGATCAAACATCGTCGTCACGAACGACTCATACCATCCTTCGTATGCTGGATGCGGATCAGTTGCCATATACCATAACATGTCAGTCGCTTGATATAACATAAAGCCTCGTTCTTTCACGTGGTAACGTTCTGCCATTTTTAAATAAAGGTCAAATGTGCTGCGTGCTTGCTCGACCATCGGATAATTAATACCGTATGAATCAATTTCAAATACGATACCCGCTCCGTGAACTTGCGCTCCTAAATAAGCACGGTGAAGTCGATCTTCTTTATTTTGTGTCGCGATACGGAATGCATTTGGCTGTAAATACGCCATATCGAACCCGTAACGTTCCCATTTATGGAAATTTGTCGACGTTGCATGTGGCGAGTAGACGAATGACAACCCTTTTTGCTTCAGTTGTCCGTTAATACTCGACGTGAGCACTTCATCGTCTTTCGTTCGCACCGTCTCACTTAACCAATAATATCCTTTTAACTGTAAGTTTGAAAAATCTTTTTGTTTCATTTGATGTTCAGTTTCTTTTAAATAGTATTGCACTAAATCGAAACGATTGTACACACTCGGTGTTACTTCACGACCGTCTAATTTTTCAATCATACCGTCGCGTTTTGGATACGGTATCGTTAAATACACATCTACTTTTCGATTATTTTTTTTCGCAGATTCGTTTAACTTATGCAAAATACCGTCGCGTTCATCAAATGTACGCTCGATATATCGTTTCCAATCCGCATAATTCGCCTCATTAGACGGTCCATCAATAAACATATTTCCTTCTTCATTGTAACGCATACCTTTAATAATAAATGTATCGAACAATGAATACGTTTGATTGTTGATCGTTGCTTTCATATATGGATCGAACGATTGAGGAATACGTTCATTGAAACCGTTGTAAAGTAAAACAGCTTTTTCAATCTCTGTTTTATTTTGGCTACCGATTTCATCGCTAAACGGTTTGAACGGGTTGCTTACCGGATGAATCGTATCGGCTTCATACCAAGACGTATACCGAAGCGCTTCATCGAGTGAATGGAATTGTTTCGATTCTACTCCTTGTTGACGCACTTCGTATTGACGAGGTTCCGCATAATAACGACTGACGAATGCACTAAATTGTGCACGCGTTACGACTTCATCTAAACGATACGTTCCGTCATTATATCCTGTCGTAATACCAGACATGGCGATTGCATCGACATACGGATAATATTCGTGATCACGCGGTACGTCAGTAAATGTCGAATCACGTTTACCTTCTAACTGAAACACAGTTGCCAACAATTTTGACATTTCATCACGTGTTAACGAATCATACGGATGGAAGTAACCGTCTTTTACCGTTAACCACTCTTGTTCAATCGCTTGAATGATTGCTTGAAACCCTGGTGACGACGGTTTAATATCATACAATGCGGTGCCATCAGCTAATACATACGTCGGCTCAGGTTGTGGTTCAGGTTCTTCTTCTACTGGCTGCTCAACTTGTTCATGATCGGAAGGAACTTCTTTTTCTCCTTCAACGTCCTCTGGTAAAGGTAGTGGTTCTAAATGATCAACAGGCTGTGTCGCATCGGTTGATTGAACACTCGTCGCTGTTGCTTTTTCGAGCGTTCGGGCCATAATGACTGCTGCGTCTTTTCGTTGTAAAGGAATCCCAGGTTTAAATGTTCCATCAACAAAACCTTGAATAATTTGATGTTTCGCAATAAACTGGATATCTTCATATGCCCAGTAATGATGCGTCACATCTTTAAAAGTAGCTGCCTTCGCTGGTGGTGCGATCAACAATGTGATAGCTAGCAAAAAAGAAGCTGTTACGTATAAAAGTTTTCTCATTGTTCTTCCTCCATCTTGTAATATATCTATTGTCTACATTTTGACAAACTTTGTAAAGCGTTTTAATGCGCAAAGAAAGGAAATGACGTATGAAACATACAAAAAAACGTTCTGTTTGGAAATGGTTCGCCATCATTTTATTATTACTCGTCGTCGCAACGAGTGCGGTCGTCGGTCTCGTATATTACGAAAGCCAAAAGCTCGCTCGCGGTATTCACGACCCGCTCGACATGGAATCTAACGTCAACTTGAAAAATCAAGAACCGATGGCCATGCTGCTACTCGGAGTCGATGAACGCCCAGATGATGCCGGTCGAAGCGATACGATGATTGTCGCTGTTGCGAATCCACAAAATGAGCGACTCACGTTACTCAGTTTACCACGGGACTTGTACGTAACAATTCCCGGTTACGACCGAAAAGATAAATTAAATCACGCCTATGCAAAAGGCGGTATCCCACTCACTGTTGAAACAGTCGAAAACGTACTCGACATTCCGATCGATTACGCCGTTCAAGTAAATATGGAAGCATTTCGTGACGTCGTCGATGCAGTCGGTGGAGTCGATGTCATCAGTCCTTTAAACTTCGACTTAGAAGGCTATCATTTCGATAAAGGCCCTCTCCACTTAACAGGTGAAGAAGCGTTGAAATATGTACGTATGCGGAAAGAAGATCCTCGTGGAGACTTTGGTCGTCAAGAACGACAACGTCAAGTACTCACTGCGATTTTACAAAAAGGCGCATCCGTCCAAGGTGCACTCCGTTACCGTTCGATTTTCGATGCGATTGAAGACAATGTCAAAACGAATTTAACGTTTGATGATTTGTTATCACTTCAAAAACATTATAATGGCATTACAAAAGACGTCCAACAACTGTCATTTGAAGAAGAAGGCGGACAACGAATGAACGGCATTTGGTACTATGTCGCCGACGATGAAGAATTAACGTCGATTCAAAATACGTTAAAAGACGAATTGCATCTTTCTAAAAGAGTCGCACGTTAATACGATTTAACTGTAAAAAACAGATAAATATTAGGAAACAATTCCACAAAAAAAGCAGGTGAACGTTATAATAGACGTTCGCCTGCTTTTTAAGTTCGTTTATACGTGTTCGTGTTTTTTGTAAAGTCCTAGTATACGCGCTAAAACGATTAATGCGACGACAACTGCAAGACAACTTAATCCGACAACGAGCGCACCATACTGTACCATGAGCATCGGAAGTGCAATCGTTAACAATCCTCCACCGAGGACCGGAACGTAAAATGGAGAACGTAAAGCATAACCGCGCGCTGCATTCGTCTCCATATCAGGGTCAGCCGTACGCATGAGCATTAAGCCGACCGCTGCGACACCTGTATATGAACCGAAGTGGACGATTGCTTGTTCAAACCAATCTTCGTCGAAAAAACGAGGACCGAGATATAAGAAATACCAAATCATCATCAGTAACGAAACCGACATTAAAATGAGTAACGGCCACGCATATTCAATAACTGTCGAAACTTTTACGCTCGCTACCGCACCGACAATTAAAAAGTCTAACGCAATCCCTTGCATACGACCGAATGTTGCCATGTCGATCATTTTGAAAAATTTCGTATTGACGATTAACATATTAATGATTAACCCGCCGAGCATCGCCATCGGAAATAGCGGGATGCCGTGAATAAACTGATCGACAAATTGCTGTAAAACCCAACCGATAGCAATTGCTCCTCCGAGAATACCAGCATGAAAAGCAAATCCTTCTACGATATCAGGATTAAACGTTCCGACCGAACTTGCTTCACGTTTTTCATACGGAATAACGTCTGGATTCGCATCTTCTTGAATTTCAGACGGATCTTGCAAAATCGTCGTTTTTCCTTTTCGAACACCGTAATTAATTAAAATAATACCGGTCACAATACCGAAAACGATACCGATTGTCGCACTCGTTACCGCAAGTGACCCACCATCTTCCCAACCTAAATTGTTGTACACTTCCATCATACCGGCAGCCGTTCCGTGTCCTCCTGCCCAACCGATTTCTACGATAGAGCCGAATAAATCATTCACTTTAAAAAGTGGAACGAGGACGAGTACCGTTAATATAACAGGAATCGACCATTGGAGTAAACTGCCGACATAACTGTAAATCGTATGACGCGCTGCAATAACAGCAGACTCTTTTCGATCTTCCCGTTGAAACGTTAATCCGATCAACATCGGCGCGAAAACGATCGTAATGAGTAATCCCGATAAATTTCCCCATGTGGAGACCATTTCTTCCGAAAAAAGTTTGACACCGTACGGTCCGAGCGCTAAACCGAGAAATCCTGCAATTAAAGATGCCGGAATAAAATACCGTTTAAAAATTTTAAATTTTAGTCGGATGATAACACCGACGACGAGCAAAATGCCCATAATAGCCACGTACAATAATAACGTATGTAATGTATCCGATGATACGAGTTCTACTGGCATATTCCATCCTCCTCTTTCTTCTTCTCTACCCGAAAGAAAAGGATTTTATTCTTTTTTTACTAAAAAACTGTAAACAGGTCATAAGAGACCTATTTACAGCTTTTTCATTCGTTTCTTTTTTTCATAAAATACGCTTCGGCTTCTTCCCAATCGTTCACACGTTCAGGGTAATCGATTCCTTCGTTACGTGCAGCCGTAAACATTACCGCTCCATCACCGAATCGTTGCAATTGTTTCGGCGAATCATCGATTAAGTAATCGGCACGAATCGTACTTTTATCTCCGCAAAATGTAAACAGTTCAAAATTTAAAAACGGGAAATGCATTTGTAACCAATCGTATTTCGCTTGGAATGACTCCGGAATATACATCGCCGCTGTTGCAATCATAATTTCGTAATGCTCATTTAATTGTTGCAACGCTTTTTGGCTCCCGGGTATAACAGGTAATGCTCTAAAAAATGCATCACTATGCACGATTTCTCGCATCAATTCTTCATGTTCTGGAAACAACTCAAAAACAAAGCGTCCCGTTGCATCCTCTTTCGTATACGTCGTGCCCACTTTTTCGTTCATTAACGTTAACAAATGACCTGAAAAGTCCGCTAACACTTCGTCCATATCTACTGCAATTCGTTTCATACGCTCTCCTCCTCGCTTTCATTATGCCTTGTCGAGAAGAAAAGAACAACTCACAGCGCTTCTATCTTCTGAACGACCGTATTTAAAATACCACCGTTTCGGTAATACGTTAATTCGACTTCATTATCTAAACGCAATACAACGTCGATCGTTTGTATCGTTTCACCTTCTACGCGTAATGTCACAGTACTGTTCGGTTCCCACGTATCAATCGGTGTTTCGACAGAATACGTTTCATCCCCTTTGAGTTGATACGTTTCGGCATTTTCATCTCGTTTATATTGTAATGGTAAAACGCCCATTCCGACGAGATTGGAACGATGAATCCGTTCAAAACTTTCGGCTAATACGATCGCTACACCTAACAATTTCGTTCCTTTTGCTGCCCAGTCTCGTGAACTACCGGTTCCGTATTCTTTTCCAGCTAAAATAATCGATTGTTGCTTCCGCTTCGTATAACGAGAAGCTGCTTCATAAACTGTCACACATTCACCAGTGTCTCTATCTGTCGTCCAACCGCCGACTTTCCCTTGTGCGAGTTCGTTACGTAATCGCACGTTCGCAAACGTTCCACGGACCATGACGTGATGATTTCCTCGACGTGAACCGTAATTGTTAAACTCCTCTGGTGATAAGCCTCGTTCTATTAAATAATGACCCGCTTCACTATTTTCAGGAATGTAACTAACGGGTGAAATATGGTCGGTCGTAATCGAGTCGCCTAGTTTTAATAACGGTACGAGTCGTTGAAGTTGTGCATCTGTCGGTTTCGTCGCATAGGCAGAATCAAAATAAGGAGAACGTTGAATATACGTCGAATGTACGTCCCAATCGTAACGTACTCCTTTCGGTGCTTCAATTCGTTCCCACGCGTCGTGTTCATCGACTTTAGCGTAATGAGACGTAAACATATTTCCGTCGATATACGCTAAATGATACGCTTCAATTTCTTCTGATGACGGCCAAATGTCGCGCAAATAAATCGGTGCCCCATCTAATGAAGCGATCGGTTCACTGGCAAAATCAATCGTCATTCGTCCGGCTAAAGCGTATGCGACGACGAGCGGTGGCGATGCGAGATAATTCGCTTGAATATCGGGATGAATACGCCCTTCAAAATTACGGTTACCGCTAATGACACTTGCCGCTACGAGTCGTTCTTTTTGAATCGTTTCACTGACACCTTCTTTTAACGCGCCACTATTTCCACAACACATCGCACAACCGTAACCATCGACATAAAAACCGATTTGAGCGAGCGCTTCTAACAATCCCCCTCGCTGTAAATAATCCGTAACGACACGCGAACCCGGAGCGAGCGATGTTTTGACGTAAGAAGGTGGCTGTATTCCGAGTGCTACTGCTTTTTGGGCAAGTAAACCTGCACCGATCATGACGAACGGATTGGACGTATTCGTACAACTCGTAATCGCTGCGAGTACTACAGAGCCATCTGTTACCCGGTCTTGATCATGAGCGAGTTGCGGCCTCTTTTTTGCGAATCCTCCTTCTTCTACACGTGCTGAAACGAGATGTTCAAATTGTGAAGCGACATTCGACAACGTCACACGGTCTTGCGGACGTTTCGGACCTGCAAGTGACGGTTCGATCGTCGACAAGTCAATTGTCATCGTTTCGGTGTAATGGATATCTTCATCACCCGGCATAAGACGTTGTACTTTCGCATACGTTTCCCACAATTCAACGACTTCCTCTCTTCCCGTTTCACGGAAATAGTCGAACGTTTGCGCATCTGTCGGGAAAAAGCTCATCGTCGCACCGTACTCGGGTGCCATATTCGAAATCGTTGCGCGATCTGTTACCGGCAATGAAGCCACTCCTTCACCGTAAAATTCTACAAACTTCCCGACGACACCGTGTGCCCGAAGTCTTTCAGTCAGCGTTAGCGCTAAGTCCGTTGCGGTTACTCCTTCTCGTAAACGCCCTAACAACTCAACGCCGACGACTTTCGGCAAGACGAAATACATCGGTTCACCTAGCATCGATGCTTCTGCTTCGATTCCTCCAACACCCCAACCGATCGTTCCAATGCTGTTAATCATCGGTGTATGTGAATCCGTCCCGACGACATTGTCTGCAAAAATGTACGTCTCCCCTTCACGGACTTCCGTTTGAATACCAGTTGCTAAATGTTCTAAGTTCACTTGATGGACGATACCGTTTGAAGGAGGTACGACACGTAATTTGTCAAAACTATGCTGTGCCCATTTCATAAAGCGGTACCGTTCTTCATTACGCTCAAACTCTTTAGCAACATTATAATCGTACGCTTCTTTCGTTCCCGATTGTTCAATAATGACAGAGTGATCGACGACGAGGTCGACCGGAATTTTCGGATTGACCGCGTTCGGTTGACTTACCGCATCCCGCATCGCTGCCAAATCAACGATTGCCGGCACACCGGTAAAATCTTGGAACAAAATACGAGCCGGTTGAAACGGCACTTCTCCTCCGTCTTCTTTTCCCCATTGAGCTAATGTTTCAATATGTTCTCGCGTAATGTAACGTCCATCGTATTGCCGAATCGCAGACTCTAATAATAGACGAATCGTCTTCGGTACGTGACGAACGTTCGGATAATCTTTTTCTAACAATTGTAAGCTCGAATAACGATACGTTTTCCCCTTTACTGTAAATCGGCGGCGATATTTATTTTTCATCTTCCATTCCCCTTTTCTATTCCAATAATGATGCGTTTACGAAAACGTTCCCTTCCATTATTCGTTTCGCTGTTCGTGGCAAGCCAACTCCTTCTACATCTGTTCGTGTCGCATTCCACGTCACATCAACACGTATAATGCCATCTGGATGCGCAACACGAACGTACGGACGATCAATTGGCGAACTGTAACGTGCCGGAATTGTCCCCTCAATTCCGACAACACTTGCGACATTGTACAAACCACTTCCGGCAAACGTTCGATGAATCCGGTCCATCGACGTCATTCGGACGAGAATATCGTAGTCGGAAGGATGAATCACAACTCCACTTGTCGTCGTATACGTTTGCGGCGGATAAACGATCGCTACTTTCGGCACTGCTGGAAACTGCCAAGCTTCTTCTTCATTTTTTGTCACTCCGTATGCAACAGACGCTTGCACTCGAATACGTCGTAACGTTTCGAGTCGTTCTTTTTCATGTACCCAGTCTGCATTAGACCCATAATCGGTTAACCCTAATGCACTCGCTTCAACGTAGACGAATGGATTAACAATATCAGCAAACGTTACGTCATAGTGTTCTCCTTCTATGTCTAATGTCGAAACGACGCCGGCTGGAAACGTCTGTCCTGTTTTGCCTCCGCCGGGTGATAAAATATTCAACCGAATAAACGCTCCTTTTTGGACGACACCTGCCATTTGATCTTCACCGTATACACGCGCTTCTTTTTGAATGACCGGCACTGTCATTTCGACAACACGGTCGATATTCCGGTTCAACGTTCGAAGCGTCACTGCGACATCATCTTCAGCAATCTCAATGTAACGCTCATTGACAGCAAATGCTCCGACACTCGCCATCAAATTTCCGCACGTTCCGACATCGTCTACAATCGGCTCCCCTATACCGATTTGATAAAACGTATAATCGAAAGCAACATCTTCTCGACTCGCCGGATGGACGACGATGACTTTACTCGTATGACTCGTCCCGCCGCCAAGTCCATTAATTTGCGACATATTGTACGCATCGATCGCTTCTAAAAAAATCGGTCCCCACTTTGAACGTTCTACTGGTAAATCACGTTCATGAAAAAACAATCCCCGACTCGTCCCTCCACGATAAATCGCACAACGAACACTTTGTTGTTTCATCTTTTTCTCCTCCTATTCATGAAAGCCCTTTCATCTATTTTTAGACACTTCTTTCCTTTTTGCAAGCTTTTTCCTCTTTTATACAGACAAAAAAACACTTTCTTTCACATGACGTGAAAGAAAGTGCTCGTTTACATAATCATTTTGCTTTGACGTGCTCGTTCCATAAACTTGTCGCTTGAACGGTTGAAGAATTTTTTCAACGCAACCCCGGCAATAATCGCGATGAATAAATAAACCGACATATACGCAATATTTTTTAAGACGACACTCCAAATGAGACCACCAACTGCTTCTCGCATTAATGTAATCCCGTGTGTAAACGGTAAGAAACGGTGAATCTCTTGGAAGAAATCAGGCGCCATCTGAACAGGGAATGTTCCCCCTGAACCCCCGATTTGTGTCACGAGTAAAATAATCGCTAACACTTTTCCTGTATTTCCGAAAATCGAAACGAGTGTGTAAATAATCGTAATAAATACGACGCTAACGAAAATGCCAAGTAAGACGAACATGAGCCGGTCGACGACATAGGCGTCGAGTAAATAAATATCTCCAATCGTAACGATTCCAGCTTGTGCAATACCGATCGTTACAAATGTAAAGAGACGTCCGAAATACGCTTCGTAACTTCTATATTCTTCTTTATTATCGATATCGACTTTTAATGTCGAAACGAGAATTAATCCACCCACCCAAAACGCAAGTACTGTATAAAACGGTGACATTGCAGAACCGTACGTCGGGATTGGATATAACTTATGTTCATCTAAGTTAACAGGTGATGCGAAAAAGTCGCTCACCCGACTCGGATCATTTTTTAAGAAGTTGATCAATTCATCTAAATTTCCTTCTTTTTCAAATTCCCGTATTTTATCGGCAATTTCTAAAACAGCATCTTTTGCTTCTGGGAAATGCTCTTCTACAACGTCTAATTTTTCACGTCCCGTCGTCACAGCATCGTCTACTCGCGTAATAACATCTTGTAAACGTGGAACGACATCTCCAATTTTATCGGCAATTTCATCGGCGCGGTCAACACGCTCGATTGCTGACTGGAAACGATCGTCAAATGACGGTGAAATATCGTTATGAATATTGTCGATCGATTCTTGTAACGATTGACTCATATCAGCAATCCGCTCATCCATCTTATCGAGCGATTCACCTACATTTTGTCGGGAGTCTTCGATACGGCCAATCGACCGATCAATCGAATCTTTAAAATCATCGAGTTGTTCTTGCAAATCGCGTACACGGTCTGCTTGATTTTCAAAAAATTCCATATTGTCGATATCGTCCATTAACGTTTCGACCGATTGTTGGAGATCTTCGATATTTGTAATACTTTTCGCAACACGTTCTTCGATTCGCTTCAAAAGGTCGATCATTTTCGTCGGATTTTCGAGTGACTCTTTTAAATCTTGGAACAAAATAACATTTTCTGCTGCTTGTTTCCGTAACGATTCAATACGGTCTTCGATTTTTTGACGACGGTCTTTCAATTCTTTCACCGCTCCGTCGACACCTTCAAACAAATAATCTTCCGGACGTTTCACTTCGTCTGAACCTTTCGCTCGACGTGCATCTTCAATCGACTGACGCATATCATTCATCGCCGCTTGTAAGCCCGTCGGTTTATCTGTATCTGCTCCGACGATTTGTCCAGCACTTTCCACGAGAAACGGCGTCCACACACGTGGGTCCGCTACTTTTGCTTCTTTCAGCATACTTTCGACACGTTGTTGTAATTGTTGCAGCGCTTTACGTAATAACGTATCGCCTTCTGGTGCTTTTTCTAACAACGTATTTAAACGGGTTAAACGATCGACGACTTCTTCTTTCGTCGCCCCGCTTTCGATCCGTTCCACAATATAAAGAACTTCACTTAAAATGTCTGACGGGTAACGGACAGTACGGTCCATTTGTTTCCGTTTTTCTTCTAAATCTTGAATGACCGCTGCGTTAAACGCTTTTTCTTTTTTCGAAATTTTTTGTTGTGCATTGTACGCTTTCATTAAAATGATACGTTCATCTAACGTACGACGCATCTCTTCATACCCTTCGCGGTCACCTGTTCCTTTTTTATATCGTTCAAGCTCTTTTAGAATACGAGGTGCTTCGTCTCGTATCAATAATCGGCGTTTCACCTCTTCAGGTATCGTCTCGCCTTCTCCGTAATCTTTATCGAGTGCGTCTAAATCATCTTGCGTACGATCGACAGCAACTTTCCATTCCGACATCGTCGGCATTAACGTCGTTTCGATATAGTTCGCATACGGACCGCCTTTTTTCTCTGACGGTTTTCCTTCTTTATTCGCATCTAAACGGAACCATTCTTCTAACTCATCGTACGTATTTTTTAAATCTTCCATCTCGTCAATACGACGGTCGAGTGCTGTTAAAATAACATCTTCGCTCAATTCTGCAATCTCATCGATTGTCGTATTAATACTATGGATTAATCGCTCAATCGCACGATACGCCGCACTGTCGGTATAACCGTTTTCTTCTAAGTCCGCAATTCGTTCGTTCAACCGATCTTGTAAATCGATCAAATCATCTTCTTGCTCTTGTAAACGATCGAGCAATTTCGAAAGGCGCTCTTTTTCTTTAATCCGATCATCTGCATCGAGTAAAAAATCAATGAGTTCGTCTAGCCGATCATTCGTATCATCGACGCGGTCTTTTTGACGTTCTAATGCATCGATCAAATCGTCGACCGATCCATCTTTATTTCGAATACGATCAGTCGTATCGTAAATATCTTCGACCGAATTTTTCGTACGTCCTAAACTATCTGCAATCCGAACGAGTAAATCTTGTACCGATTCATTACTACTTTGTAATCGATCGCGTAAACGGTCGTTCGTATCGTACATATCTTCTTGAACATCGTACATCCGGTCGACATTTTCAGATGCCCGTTTCGTCGCATCTTTTGCCAAATCTAAGTCACGGTCTGCTGTATGCATGAGTGATTCAATTTCTGGTAAATTTTCTTCTAATTCAAATACAGCATCTCGCATATTTTCAATCGACGTATAGTTATCGTCTAAACTAATCCCTAAATCGTTAAATGCCGTTAAAATCGTCTCGTTCACTTCTTTTACGAAGTTACTTTGAATATTTTCAACGACGGCACTTGCACCTGAACCTGTTACTTTCGGTGAAATTGCGTTCACCTTTTCATTCATATAGTAGTCGATTCCCGGTTTTTCAATATCATCGGACGTCACGCTCACAAGCTTCTCTGAGAAATCTTCTGGAATAATGATCGCTCCGTAATAATCTCCATATTTTACACCGTCGATCGCTTCTTCTTTCGTGACGAACTTCCAACCGAGTTGTTCGTTTTTCGCCAATGACTTAATGACTTCATCACCTATGTTTACTTCTTCGCCGTCTACTTCGGCTCCTTCATCTTGACTTGAAACAGCAACAGCTACACCGCGTGTATTCGAATACGGATCCCACGATGCAGCAATGTTGAGCCATGCATATAATGATGGAAGCAAAGAGAGCGCAAGGATGACGATAATCGCTGCGGGGTTTTTCGCAACGTTCATAAAATCCGTCTTTACGATCTTTAATATATTTTTCATCTTTTGAACTCCTCACCCAAATCAGATGTTCAATCTTATTATTTCCGTCTTCCAACGAGTTGAACTTCTAATCATCTTACATCATCGAAGGTGAAAAATCTATTTTCTCACGACTCCGATTGTTTCGACGTTTTCCACCAATTTAATCCTTCTTTATCATGGAAGTTAATGAGCATTACCGTTAAAATCGGCGCTGCGATCATACCGAGGAAACCGAATGTCTTCAATCCAACATACATGACAAATAACGCCAATACAGAATTGAGTCCTAATTTTTGGCCGACAATTTTCGGTTCCATGAAATTACGGACGATCGTAACAATTCCATAAATGACACCGAGCTGAATCGCTAATTTGAAATCACCGTTAATGACTTCAATGAGTACCCACGGAATCATAATCCCGCCTGTTCCAAATACAGGAATCATATCAAAAATCGCAATACCTGCAGCGACAGCAATCGAGTTGTCCATTCCTATGACGGTAAACCCAATCGAAAGTTCGATAAACGTAATAAAAGCGATTAAAACGTACGCTTTAACGTAATCTTGGATACTCGATTTAAAACTATCACCGGCAGTTCGTCCCATCCGTAAATAGTGGGCTGGAATTTGTTGTTTTAAAAAATGAGTAATTTTATCGTAATCCCATGCAATAAATAAAGAAGCTAAAACGGCAAAAGATACTGTAATGAAAAAATTCGGTAACGATAAAGATAAATGCGTAATATACGTCGCTAAATCTCCTGAAAGTGAAACGATACCGTTCGTAATCGCACGCAAGGCATCATTAAATACAGTACGATATTGATCTGTTAATTCCGGTGAAAAGCGATGAAACCATTCTTCACTAAACGTTTGAATTTTACGTAATGCTGGCAACACATTGTCGTAATAAATACTCGGTACACTTTGAATTAACTTCCCGAGCCAACCGATTGATTTAAAAATGAGCCATGTAAACACACTGCCAAGCGCTGTAAAAAGAGCGATGATAACCGTAATCCCCCACACTTGACGATTTTTTAACGGCGTCACTTTGACGAGCCAACGGACAATCGGCATCGACAGCCACGTAATGAACAATGCAATTAAAAATGGCATAATAACCGGAACTATGTATTTTAATACAATACCTATTAATCCTAAAATAATAGCGATATACGCTATTTTAACGATAAATGATTTTCTTTGAAAATATGTTTGTTGATCTGTCATCACAATCCCCACTTTCCTTCTCTTTGATACTTTTTATTAAAATTCGCTTGCATTTTGTAAAAATTAGATATACAATATAAGTGTCTATTGTACTAGTAACCGAATGGAAATGAAGTTACTTTAGCAATAGGCCGTCTCTTAATCTCTTTTTTCCTCCGTCTCTACACTACTCATTACACGTGCTATCCCAAAGCGAATGTAACCTTCTAAACTTGTAAACTCTGTAGAGACGGAGCTTTTATTGTACATAATGGAAGATGAATATAAATAAAAATGGTTTGCTCTCAACGAGCAAACCATTTTTTGTCGTTTACAAGTTGCCAATTGAAACATATTGTGTATCTAAATATCCTTCAATTCCTTCTTGTCCACCTTCACGACCGAGACCACTTTCTTTCACACCACCAAAAGGTGCTTGTGCCGCAGAAGGTCCTCCGTCGTTCCAACCGACAATTCCAAAATCGAGATGATCGATTAAATACGTACCATCTTTCATATTATCGGTATAAATGTAAGCAGCTAAACCAAATGGTGTATCGTTTGCAAGACGAACCGCTTCTTCGATCGTTTCGAATGATTGAAGTGGTGCGACAGGACCGAACGTTTCTTCCTCCATAATGACCATGTCTTCCGTTACATCCGTTAAAATCGTCGGCGCATAAAACGTTCCTTTTGAGTCTAAACGACTACCACCGGTCAATATTTTCGCTCCCTTGTCCGTTGCATCGTTCACTTGTTTTTCAACTTTTTCTAATCCACTTTCGTTAATAAGTGGACCGATTTCACACGTTTCATCCATCCCATTTCCTACTTTAAGGCTACGTGTCTTTTCAGCTAGTTTCGATGCGAATTTTGTATAAATATTAGATTGTACGTATATTCGATTTGCACAGACACACGTTTGACCTGCGTTTCGGAATTTAGACGCAATGACACTGTCGACCGCTTGATCGAGATCGGCATCATTGCAAATAATAAACGGAGCATGTCCTCCTAATTCCATCGACACTTTTTTCACATTATCCGCACTTTGACGAATTAACGTTTTTCCGACTGCGGTTGAACCAGTAAATGTCACTTTTCGCACTCGTGCATCTTGCATGATCGTTTCACTAATTTCTTTTGATGAGCCGGTGACGAGATTGACGACTCCTTTAGGAAAACCGGCTTGTTCGATCAATTCTGTCAAACGAACAGCGGTAAATGGACTCGCACTCGCCGGCTTCATGACAACCGTACAACCTGCAGCAAGTGCTGGCGCAATTTTACGTGTAAGCATCGCAAGCGGGAAGTTCCACGGTGTAATCGCTGCGACGACACCGACTGGTTTTTTACGGGCGATGAGTCGTTTCGACGTCGATTGCGACGGAATCGTCATACCGTATAAACGTTTCGCTTCTTCTGCATACCATTGTACGTAATCAGCACCGTATTCAACTTCTCCACGAGACTCTTTCAACGGTTTTCCCATCTCTTTTGTCATCGTACGGGCTAAATTTTCTTTATCTTCAATAAGCAGTTGGTATAAATTTTGTAAATAATGCGCACGTTCATACGCTGTCGTCTCACGCCACGTTTGAAAAGCTTCGTGCGCTGCATCGATCGCAGCAGTCGTTTCTTTCGCTCCACCGTATGGCATCGTTCCGACGAGTTCTCCTGTAGCAGGGTTTTGAATATCAAACGCTTTTTTACTCTCGCGTACCCATTGTCCGTTAATATACATTGCTTCTTTCATTTCCATTCTCCTTTCAAATACTACTAACAGCCGCATGTGTTGCTTCATAAATGCGGCGATTCAACTGTACCGTATGAGACGTCGTTTCGGCTTCAGACCAGCGTAATGCTTCTTTCATATAAGCCGTAACGTCGTCTTTCCACTTGAATACCCATCCGATATCAAAAAATAACGTCCCCGTACGACGCATGAAAAAGTCAAGAGGTGTTAACGCTAATTCATATTCCATCGCATATAAAACGAGCAACTGAATAATCGGTGGTAAAGCATGACCTTTTTGTATACGTGGAACGAGCGAAAGAACGTCATCGATATTCGTTCCATACATCGCAAGTAAGCCTTTTGCTTCTCTTTCTGTAAACGGTGTTCTCGCCGCAACTATCGGTGCCATGTCGTCGATATATCGTTTATAATCAGACGGATGTTGAAAATTACCGCCCGATAATCGAATAAACTTCGTCTCACACGGTAAACATTCAATATCATATTGTTTTTGAAGACGTTTGCACACTTCATCGGTTACGTCTTCTGCCATTTTACGATATCCGGTCAATTTTCCGCCTGCAATCGTTAATAAACCTGTACGAGACGTCCAAATTTCATCTTTTCGCGAAACTTCAGAAGGATCTTTTCCTTCTTCTTGAATGAGTGGTCGTACACCGGCCCAACTCGATTCAATATCTTCCATTTTCACGGATACATGTGGAAACATATCATGGATTGCATCGAGTAAATATTGTTTATCCCCAATTGTAATATGTGGATTTTGTAATGGACCATTATATTCCGTATCCGTCGTGCCGACGTACGTTTTCCCACTGCGCGGAATCGCAAAAATCATACGACCGTCTGGCACGTCAAAATAAATCGATTGACGGAGAGGAAACTTCGCTTGGTCAAAAACGATATGAATCCCTTTCGTATGAAAGAGTGATTTCCCTTTAATCGGCTCATCCTGTTCGACGAGTTGTTCAATCCACGGACCTGTCGCATTGACAATTTGACGACCATAGACATGATATTCTTCACCTGTCAATTGATCCATTAACTCGACGCCTGAGACGTTTCCTTTTCGGTTGTATGAGAACGATTCAACTTTGACGTAATTCAACAACGTCGCACCGAGATCGACTGCTTTTTTGAGTACTTCAATCGTTAGACGGGCATCATCCGTACGATATTCTACGTAATAGCCACCGCCTGTTAATCCTTTTTCATTTAATAACGGTTCTTTTTGCAACGTCTCTTTTTTCGTCAACATTTCACGACGTTCTTCTTTTTTAACGCCGGCTAAATAATCGTATAGACGTAATCCGACCGAAGTCGACCGTTTTCCAAGTTGCCCTTTTTGATAAATCGGCAACAACATCGGTTCAGGATGTGTCACATGTGGACCATTTTCGTATACGATTTCGCGTTCGCGCCCGACGTCGGCGACCATTTTCACTTCAAAGTTTTTCAAATAACGCAAACCACCGTGAACGAGTTTCGTCGAACGACTCGACGTACCGGCTGCGAAATCTTGCATCTCGACGAGTACGGTCGACAATCCTCGTGCTGCTGCATCTAACGCAATACCTGCTCCTGTAATCCCACCGCCGATAATGACGACATCATACGTATTTCCATTAATTCGATTCAATGCATTTTTTCTTTCGATCGCTGACAGTTGTTTCACATGTCTCTCTCCTTACCATTTTTAGTCGTACGTCCTTCCTATTTACTATATCATCTTTACCCAACTTGCTAAAAATGAAAACGTCAGCTGAAAACAACAGACCGAATGTAAATCCGTCATTCCTTTTAAAAAATATATACGTCGTAACATCTATTGCACTACTAGCACATTTCAAAATGGCATAAAAAAACTAGTGAACGTTTACGTTTGTAAACATTCACTAGTTATTATAAAGCCGTCCGCATATCGTATCGTTCGTCAGTGAGCCATCGCTCGAGTGACTGACGTTCTTCTACTGTCATGTCCGCATCGATAAAAATCCGCTCATCGAGTAAACGAAAATGACGTTTCACTGCATCCCAATGCCATGTGAAAAAATAATGTGCATCGTTTTGTTCATGATGCATATATCCTTGTAACGTTTCATCGTCGAGCTGTTTCATTCTTTGCATATACGTATCGCCTTCAATATCGACTTCATGCATACGTCCTTGTTGATAAACAGCTAACAATTCGATTTCTTGATTGGCATTGTATAAAAGTACGGTCGCATCGCGTAATTGTACGATTGAAAAAGGATTTTGTTCATCTTCCGCTCGAAAAATACGTTCACTTACAGAGTAAAGTGGTTGTAATATACCGTAATTTTCTTTTTCACTCATTAAATACAATTCAATTTGACCTTGATACGTTTCATCACTTTTTTCGTTTGCACGAACGACGTACAATTGTTCTTCTCTTTCATGGTCTTTTACATGGAAACGAGCAATTTCCCTATTTTCGATTACTGCACGTTCTAACTGTACTTCTCGATTATCAAATTCACGCGGTGCGCCGAGAAGAGCAGAAACGATATTGTTATCTTGCGGTAAATCAATCGCTGCATAATCGTAAATACCTAACTTCTTTTTCTTAGAAATAACGAAAAGAGGTGTACCGTCTTCATGCATAATAATAACAGGCATACGCCCTTCTTGCACGACGGTTTCGGCCGCTGTTTTCATCTCTTTTTTCATCTGTTCAAAGTTCGTTGAACGAACGTATCGGAAAAAACGATTCGCTTCTTTCTCATCTACCGGCGTAACGTGGACAGATTCGTAAAAAAGTGGCTCATCGTTTTCCTCTATACTATGTATCGTTAACCCGACCGTCTGTTCATAAGATGCTAAATATTTTGCATATAAATGAACCCCGATGAAAAAAGCGAGTGTAAATACACTGCCCCAAAACAACTTCCTCATATTATCACCTCACTTTTAATCTTTTATCTTCCCTGTCTACTTTTTGACACGTAAAGAGCTATTTTTCATTATATTATAAGGCCTATCGAAATTCAAAGTGGATTTTTAGGACTTTTTCCATCATTTTCTACATATTTTTTTCACAACGTTGTCACTTCAACCTTCCTCCCTTTCAAAAAGACATATGAAATTAAATTTTCCTTCACAAACGAAAAAGAGAGGGCACGAGCGCCACTCTCTTTTTTCTTATTTTTATTGTTGTAACATACGGTAAATCATAACCGTTGATTCTGCACGTGTCGCACGTTCAGTCGGTAAGAAATAACCGCCTGTACCGTTAACGATATGAAGTGCTGCTGCTTTATATACCGCATCTTGTGCAAATTGACCGATAGAAGCATCATCACGGAACGGTTTCGGTTTCGCCACGAGTGCAAATGTTTGATCTTTTTCGTATTCTAACGCACGAATGATAAACGTCGCAACTTCTTGACGTGTAATCGGATCATTCATCGCAAATGTCCCATTGTCGAATCCTTTGACGATTCCTTCACGCGCTAACGCTTCGATTCCGCCATATGCCCACGTATGCGAAGCATGAACATCTTTAAACGTATTGGCAAATGGACGATGTTCTAATTGTAAACTACGTGCTAACATTACCGCAAATTCACCACGTGTAATCGATTGATGCGGATGAAATAAACCGTTAGCATCTCCGAAGACAACTTCTTTTTCATACAATGCTTGAATTTCTTTTTCAGCGAAACTTTGCGCAACATCGCGTAACGGGCGTTTCGTCTCTTCTTTCGGACGATCGATTTGTTGTAACGTACCCGTTGCTGCTTGTTCAACGACAAATCCTGTCGCATCTTTTAACATTACGGCAATCGTTTCGCCTTTTTTCAACGGACGGTCGAGTTCAAATGAAAACGTTCCGTCTCGTTTTAAGTCAACACGTTGTAACTCCGTTTCTTTTCCACGGTGTTGTAACGTATACGTCACACGAATTTTCTTATTCATATCGACGCCACGACTAAACAATTGTTCTTCTTCTACGACAAGGTCGAAATATTGATCTTCGACAACCCCTGTCACGACACGACTTTCTTCGTCATATGTTAACGTTTTAAATTTCGGAGGTGTTGACTTTACATAGATTGGGAAAGCGAATTCTGAAATATTTGCAGGACGGTTCGATAACGGTTCTGCTCCCATCGCTAACATGTAAACACCGTCTTTTAACGGACGACGTTCTGATTTTTGATCCCACGGAATGTACGTCCCGTCCCATGCTAAATCAAACGTTCCTTCGCCATTTCCGTACGAATGATGCACGTAACCTAAACTTTTTAAACTTTCACTCCATACGTCCGATTGGCGTAAATCGATGACTTCGATATAGTTCAACCCGACCGGTGCAGTTAAATTGTAATAAACGAACTCGTTGACTGGACGAGTATTATCATTTACCGCTAAGTCGTTCGATGAAGCACCGAAATAACCGATTTTTGTCGGTGCAATACCGTTAAAGTCGACAGCAAATGGCACAGATGCGACTTCTTTCGTTCCGTCAAAAATGCGAACGTATCCGAGATATTCTGATTCATCTTCGACGACTGCATTCTCTGGTAAACGAACCGTCATCGTTACGTATGCCCCGTTTTTCTGATCCACTTTGACGTGATCGATATTGAGGTAACTTCGTGCCTCTACATCATTTCGAATCGGATCAATTTCAAGTCGATACGTTTTAGCGTCTGCATGCGGACGATCAATATACAATTCTCGTTTTACTTCCGTTGCATTCGTATAATTAAACGTCATCGTCCCTTTTCGGTGCGTCACTTCATCACCAAATGGTGTCAATTGTGCCGATTCTTTCGTATAAACGAACAACTCCGGATCAACTGCACGTTCAATCGCAACGCGCCCTGCTCCTTGGTCGAATACGTCGTATTGTTTCGTATCGAGCAATGTCGCAGTATTTGACATCGCGATTTTTACATCTTGTGGTGTCCATTCAGGATGTTTTTGTAAAAGTAATGCGGCGACACCAGCAACGTGTGGTGTTGCCATTGATGTTCCCGTTTTCGCTTCGTATGCTTTTGCATAATCGTTTCCTTCGAATACAGGAACAGTCGAAATGATATTTGAACCCGGTGCAACGACATCTGGTTTAATGTCGAAATTCGGAATCGATGGACCACGTGAACTCGATGGTGCCATTTCATCTCCATCCGTTCGTTCTTCTTTCACTTCACCGAGTGTAAACGTTCCTTCTTCTTTTTGAAGTGCATCGTGTAACGTTTGTCCGTCAGTATATGACATGTCGAATGTTAAAATGGCATCTAGTGTCGACCCTAAGTTCACATCTGCAATGTCTGGTGCATTCGTACCGTTCTCACTATTGTAAATAATAATTCCTTTTGCGCCTGCTTCGCGTGCATTTTCCATTTTTTCAAAAAACGGAATGTCTCCACGAACGACGACAGCGACTTTTCCTTTTACCTCTTGTTGAGCGAAGTCTTCTTTCGTACCGACACCGTTAATCGCAACTAATGGCAACGTGTTCGGTAATTGTTGTTCGATTTTTTGACCGATCGTCGTTAACATTAACGGTAACGTCACGTCGAGTGATACGTCACTTGCGGTCATTTTTACTTTTGCTTCGTACGTTGATTCTTGTTTCGTTGAGTTTCCAACCGCAATACCGAGTGGTGCTGTTGAAGGTGTCCCCATCGTTTCACGTCCTGCGCCAGAGTTTCCAGTCGCAATAACTGCTGTCACTCCTTGCATTGCAGCGTTATTAATTGCAAATGAGCTTGCGTCAATTTCTGTATTGACACCGCCACCGAGTGATAAGTTAATGACGTCCATTCCTTCTTTTACGGACTCATCGATCGCTGCGATAATATTCGATGTATAGCCACTACCGTAAGCACCGAGCACACGATATGCATATAAATCAACACCCGGTGCGATTCCTTTTACATTGTATTTATTTTTCCCTTGTGCGGCAATCGTTCCCGCGACGTGGGTGCCGTGTGTCGTTTCAAATCCTTCTGGCGATGCTTCTGGTGCTCGTTCGTCCGGTGACGTTTCACTTGCATCATCGTCTGCCCGCTTCGTACGATACATCGTCTCATCATGCGGAATAAAGTTTTTACCGCCTTTATAAACTGGTTTTAAATCAGGGTGATTCGCATCAATTCCTGTATCGAGGACAGCGACTTTCACACCTTTTCCATTAATCCCTTTTTTCCATAACGCTTCTGCTCCGAGAAATGCAGGCGTATCGATCATCGAAATCGACGTCTCGTACGACATCTCTTCTTCGAATGCTTCTACGACGACGTCTGGTTCAACATATGTAACCCCACGTACTTTCATAATTTCCGATAAACTCGTTGCGTCTACTTTCATTGAAAAACCGTTTAAAACCGTTTGGAAAGTGTGCGTCCATTGCACATCGATTCCTCGTTTTTTCAACGATTGTTTCACGCGTTGTTGTTCTTCTTTTACTCGTTGCATCGTGCGGCGCTCATCTGAAGACGTATACGTTACGTTTTCTAATTGCGCAACACCTCGAGCAACAGATGTCGGATATTCTGACAAATGAACGATAACTTGGAACGAACCTTTATCTTGTCGATCCACAATTTTTTGTAACCGTTCATGAAGTGTCGGTTCGGTTTGTTGGCTTAATTTCACTTGCGCTTGTAATGCTGCACGTTGCTCATCTGTTAATGGCTGCCAACTTGTGCGAACAGCTTCTTCGACCGATGATGCAGCTTGTGCCATTGGCATCGGAACGAGAAGTGTCAATACGAGCATAATCGATGCTAATATTGAAATGATACGCATTTTTTTCGTTTGATTCATACTACCCCTTCTTTCTCTATTCAATTCTATAAGTTGCCTTCGCTTCTTATACTTCCTTACATTATCATATAAAAGTATCGCAAAAAAGTAGAAATTTGCTCTTTTCTGAAAATTTCACTTTAATATTTCATTTTTTAAAACGACAAGATGGAACGGTTCATACCAATAGATCACACATTTATAAAAAAATCGTTATTTTCGCATTAATTCGGCGAAAATAACGATGAAGTCCCATCAGGGGCAATATATTCAATTTGAATCGTATCGTAAAATGTATTGTACGGTATTTTAGTAATTTTAAAAATAGGTCGACCGTGCGCATCCCACACAGTTTTCGGTTCATTCATATCGTATGCACGATATGCCGCTTGCATACAGTCGGATTGAAAAGTCTCTCCTTCTTCCGTTTGCCATCGTTGCAGTCGCACTTTTGTCTGTTCAATCGGTTCATCTAGTGAAAAATACGTTTGAAAAGACATAGCGTCTCCTTTTGCTATACTGTCGCAAATCGGTTGCATCACCGCAGCAGGCGCAGTCACACGTTCATAATAAAAATGAAGGACGATTGGAAAAAGAATAAGTAAACTCGCCACGACAACACTAATCAACCAAATCCATTGACGGCGACGATAATAAAGTGGCGCTCCACAATACAAACAAAACTCTGTTTTTTTCGGTACGAGCGCTTCACATACGTGACACTTTTTCATACGTTCCTCCTTTTTTCCTTTCTTTCATTATACTACTTTTTCACTAAAAAGGCGGACATTCAACAAAAAAGCCACGAATGAATCGTCGTGGCTTTCCTATTTTATCGAATTGTAACTGTAATTTTTTGAGATTGTGGCAACGTGTAGTCTTCAGACGTTCCTTTATTTTGAACTTGGAGACGTTCGATATAAATATCGACCGTACCTTTTGCTCCTTTTACAATTTCTAAATCTTGTTCATCGTTTACTTTTACGATAGCACTATTCGTCGTCATTCCTTGTACGCTTTGAACCGTTTTACCGTAACTTACTTTCGTAATTTGATTTAACAATTGAACGAGTGTTTTGTCTGATGTGCCACTTACTTCTGTCGATGTAAATTCAATTTCTGTCGAATCTACGACTTGCATGACGCGTTTCGGTAATGTTTGTCCGCTAATCTGCACTTCTACTTCGACTTTCGCTCCTGCTTGAACCGTTTCAGGTAACGTAATGACTCCATCTTTGTAAAGGTCTAGGCGTTCTTTTCCATCAATCGTTACTTTCACTTGTTTGATATTTTCTTTTTTAATCGTTAACCCATTAGCATCTTCAGACAATACGGTAATCGCTTTCGTACGGCCTTTGTCCAAGGCTAAGTCAAATGAATCTTCTAAACCGTAAATTTTGTATTGACTAAATGCACCGGGTGTTTCAATATTTACCGCGAGTGCTGTCGTTACTGCACCTGCTGTAAACGTCACTTTTTCTTTCGATGCCTTCGCTGCATTCGGTTTTACTTTTACCGTCGCACGTCCTTTTTCGTCTGTCGTAAGTGATGTTTGATCCACTTTAACATTTGTAGAAACACCGACTGTTACATTTTGGTCAGCTAACGGTTTTCCGTATTGGTCTTGTAAAAAGAGCTCTACTTCTTCACCTTCTGTATCTTTCGTAGATAAAACGACCGTTCCCGGTTGGACGAACAATTCGTTCGCTTTCGCTTGTTCTAATACGTTTAAATTAATCGTCTCTGTTGCTGTCACTTCTTTTTTCGTAATCGTTTCTGTTTCTTTTTCTTTATTCGGATCTGTCGATTCTTTTTCGATCGTTTCTTTCGTTTCTTTCACAGCTTTAACGATAATGTCGACTTTTCCTGCATTTTTCGTCGTAATTTTGCCCGTATGAGCATCTACGACCGCAACTTCTGGGTTCGACGTTTCAAATTCATATTTCGCTCCTTTTACAGCTTGGTTAGAAGCATTACGTCCATCGATATGAAGATAGCTCGTCTGTCCTTTTGTCACCGTATTGTTCATTTTGAAATTCGCATCTGCAAAATTCGGTGCTGTCGCTGTCGTCGTCACTGTCCATTTCGGCATCGCCGTTACAATATTAGCATCGTATGAATTGACGACGAACCATTCACTATAAATCGTGTTTTTGCTCGTCGTATAGCTAAGACGAAGCTCTACTTCAGAGTTTGGATCCATTTTCACTTGGCCATCTTTAAGTGATACTTTGTCTCCTTTATACTCCATATGCGACTGAATACCACTTGCATAAGATGCAGTGACGTCTGTTCCTTTTTCATCGAGCAATGTATAGTCAATATTTTGCCATGTGTTCGCGACTACTGTCTGCTTCGGTGCAACGATTTTCGCTACTTTCAATGTTCCTGTTTTCACTTCACCGATATACGTCGTTTTGTCTCGTTTTAATGTCACTTTATACGCTTGTTGTGACTCTAATTTGTTCGCAAGTTGTAACGTATACGTCGTATTCGTTTCATTCGGCTTCACTTGATCAATAGAAACCGCTTCTCCTGTACGTGCGTTCGTCACGATGAAGTCTGACGGTTTTAACGCGACTTCCGGATGACGTAAAGCGACTTCTATTTCATTTTCTTTCGTCACTTTTTGAGAAGTAAAGGTCGTTTCGCCTTCAGGTGCTTGTCCTAAAATATCAAACGAACGTTTAATGAAAATCGCAAATTCACCACGTGTAATTTCTTTTGTCGGTTCAAATAACGTTTCTGTTTTACCTTGTGTAATTTTATTTTCATAAAGCGGAACGATCCATTTCGCCCACGATTTTGAAACGTCTTCGAACGGATTTTCGCCGCCTTTACCTTCTAATTTGAACGCGCCGACGAGCATTTTGGCCATTTCTTGACGTGTAATCGGTGCATCGGGCTCAAATTTCCCTTCGCCTTTTCCACTTGCAATGCCGAGACGTGCAATCGTGTTCACTTCGTCTTTTACACGACTATTTAAATCTGTAAATCCTTGATCGGGTGCACCTTTTACGTTTAAATCGAGCGCACGAACGATAAAGACCGCTGCGTCTCCTCGTTTAATCGACTGTGTCGTTCCGAAAGTCGTCTCTGTCATTCCTTCTGTAATTTTACGGTCTAATAAAAACTTCACCGGTTCTGTATAGTGCCCACTAACGTCTTTAAATGGCATTTCGATTTGGTCTGTCTTCTCTGCTGGTGCTGCCGTCACCGCTGCAGGTACGAATGCCGATGCTAAAAATGCTGCTGAAACTGCTCCTGCAGTAATTTTCGTTCGTTTGTTTGTCATGTCCATCTCCCTTTCATCTTCAAATGAGTAAACATTTCATTTCGTCTACCCTCTACAAGTAGTATAAAACATTTCTTGAACATTAGTAAGTCATATAAAGTGTAGGTAATAATTTTTTCGGAACTTTTAAAGCGAGAGCTACTTGTAATAAAATACGTGCATGTTGAGGTGATAAATCATCCCCTGCTATAAACGACGTATCCGCATATCGCTCAATCGGAACGACACGACCGTTTCCTGTTCGGCTCGATAAAACGACTGGACAAGTCGCTCGTTCAAGGGCAACTCGTTCAAGAGTCGTCATATGACCTGCTCCTGTGCCGGCAACGATGATACCTTTCGTTTCACTTGCGATGAGCGCATCGATCATGACGTGATCACTTCCTGCGTAAGAATAAATAATGTCAACACGCGGAAGCATTGTCAGTGGCTCGTTTGCCAATTGACTTTCTATCGTATGACGTCGTTCTGTTTTCCGCACCCAATGTACACCGTCCGGGTCGATATATCCGAGTGGACCGCTATTACGTGAAACGAACGTCTGCAATCGGTACGTATCGCTTTTCGTTACGTCGCGTGCACTATGAATTTCATCATTCGACACGACGAGCACCCCTCGATGAGCACTTGAAGCATCTGCAGCTACTTGAATCGCTCGGTACAAATTCATCGGACCGTCTGAACTCATCGCTGAATACGGACGTTGCGCTCCTGTTAAAACGACCGGAATAGAAAAGGGGAACGTCAAATGTAAAAAGTATGCCGTCTCTTCTAACGTACTCGTTCCGTGCGAAATGACGATTCCGTCGACTTCTTTTGCATAAGTTAAGAGACGTTGGCGTAACGTAATCCAATCGTTCGGCGTCATTTTCGTACTGCTGATGTTCATCGATTGATCGACGGTTAACGCTACATTTTCTTTTAATTCAGGGTAATCCGAAAGCCAATCCACTGCTTCGTACGTCCCTGAAACGTAATCACTCACGTTCGTTCGGTCATCATGGTGCGCAGAAATCGTTCCTCCTGTCGCAATAAGTACAATTTTTTTCATCTTCTCTCCTCCTTGCTGTTATCGTATCACGTCTTTTCGTCATCTGCTTTTTCGAACGGACCGACGACAAAAAAGACACCTCAACGGCATGAACCGTGTGAAGTGTCTTGTTGTAAAGATTTACGATAACTTGTACGTTTCTTATCGATCAACCGGTACGACAGAGCCGCCCCATTCTTCTAAAATAAAGTCTTGGATTTCTTTACTATGTAAAGCATCCATTAATTTTTGAATACGTTCGTCGTCTTTATCTTCTGCGCGTACCGCAACGATATTGACATATGGTGACTCTTCATCTTCTAATACGATCGCTTCTTCCATCGGATTAATATCGTGATCGATCGCGAAATTTGAGTTAATTAAAATAGCATCCGCTTCGTCATTTTCGTACATTTGAACGAGCATTTCAGGGGATACACTTGCGTCAAATTTAAAATCGCGTGGATTTTCAACGATGTCGTCTAACTCTGCTGCTGTTTTATCGACACCTTCTTTTAATTGAATTAACCCTTGTGCTTCTAGTAACGCGAGCATACGACCGTGATCTGCAACAGAACTACTGATCATAATCGTCGCACCTTCTGGTAATTCCTCTAACGTTTTATGGCGTTTTGAATAAATACCGATCGGTTCAATATGAACACCGCCAGCGTTGACAAAATCGTACCCGTATTCTTCTAACTGTAAATCAAAAAACGGAATATGTTGGAAGAAGTTCGCATCTGTCTCCCCTGCATCTAAATCACGGTTTGGCAATGCAAAGTCCGTATATTTTTCGATTTTTAAATCAATGCCTTCTTTTGCTAAAATAGGTTGGATACGCTCTAAAATGGGTGCGTGTGGATTATTAGACGCCCCTACGACTAATACTTCGTTCCCTTTTTCACTTGCTTCTTTTGCATCTCCATCTTTCTTGTCATCTCCGCTACAAGCTGCGAGTACAATCGTTAGTACTGCCGCTGTGAGCAACAATAAAAATCGTTTCATTCTCTCCACTCCTTAAAATATATCATTTATAATAATCGTCCGAAGACGCTATTATCGTTTATCTACTTTCGCTGTGACGTAATCGCCCATCCATTGAATGAAAAAGACGAGTAAGACGATAATAATCGTTGCCACCCAAACGACGTCCATTCGATTTCGTTGGAATCCGTCTAAAAAGGCGAGGTGACCGAGTCCACCAGCTCCGATAATCCCTGCCATCGCTGTATACCCGACGAGTAAAACGGCCGTCACGGTAATACCTGAAATGAGTGCAGGTAATGACTCGGGAATTAATACTTTGCGAATAATTGTAAACGTTGAAGCCCCCATACTACGCGCTGCTTCAATGACGCCACTGTCGATTTCACGTAATGCAATGACGACGAGACGTGCATAAAACGGAGACGACCCGATAATTAACGCAGGTAATGCTGCGTTAGCTCCACGGATCGAACCGAATAGCAAAATCGTAAACGGTATGAGTAAAACGATTAAAATAATAAACGGAATCGAACGGAAAATGTTCACAAGCGATCCGGTTAAAAAGTAAACGATCCGGTTTGACCATAAGTTGTGCGGACTCGTTAAAAATAATAAAAGTCCGAGTAATGTTCCAAATATAAACGTCGCAATCGTAGCGATGAACGTCATATATAACGTCTCATACGTCGCTTGCAACATCACTTCCCAATCGACGTTCGGTAAAAGTTGTTCGATCATCCGTTCATCACCTCCGTTTCAATATCCATCTCTTTTAAGTGGCGCAATGCCTCGTCCATTTCTCGTCCATTGAAATGGACAACGAGTGTGCCGTACGGACCGCCCATCGTTTGAGTAATCGTACCGTGGACGACACTGGCGGTAATGTCATATTGTTTCGCTAATTTTGAAATGACCGCTTCTTCTGTCCGTTTACCGATGAAGACGAGTTTGACAAGACGTCCTTCTGGATAACGTGTACGTAATGTTTCAAACGCTTCGTCGATATTTTCCGTCCCCGTTAATTGAGAGACGAAACGTTTCGTAATCGGTTGTTGCGGTCGTTGGAAAACGTCGAGAACGTCTCCTTGCTCGACGACTTCTCCTGCTTCCATAACAGCGACACGATGACAAATTTTTTGGATGACGTGCATTTCGTGTGTAATGAGCACAATCGTAATGCCGAGTCGTTCGTTAATATCGACGAGCAAATCTAAAATCGAATCCGTCGTCTCTGGATCTAACGCGCTCGTCGCTTCATCTCCGAGCAACACTTCCGGTTCATTCGCCAAAGCACGCGCAATGCCGACACGTTGCTTTTGTCCACCCGATAACTCCGATGGATACGCACGTTCTCGTCCATTCAAACCGACGAGATCAATCAGTTGTTGAACACGTGCTGTCCGTTCTTCTTTCGGTACACCTGCAATTTCTAACGGAAACGCGATATTGTCAAATACCGTACGTGACCAAAGTAAATTAAAATGTTGAAAAATCATACTAATTTTTTGGCGCGCTGTACGTAATTGCTTTTCGCTCATATTCGAAATGACACGCCCTCCGACACGAACTTCTCCTTCTGTCGGTCGTTCTAAACCGTTCAACATCCGGATAAGTGTACTTTTACCTGCGCCACTATAACCGATAATGCCGAATATTTCGCCTTGCTTGATCGTCATATTAACATCTCGCACGGCCACGAGTGGACCGTTTTTCGTGTCGTACGTTTTATGAATATTGTTCAGTTGTATCACGGTATCCCTCTTCTCTCCATTGAAAAAGCCCTTCTACTCAAATGAAAGTAGAAGGGCGGTTAATGTTCAAATTATCCGTTCTCCCTCTCATCTTTCAAAGACGTATCTTTGTGTGATGTAGCACCTTTCTACAATTGTAGTGGTTGCCGGGCTTCATTGGGCACTTCCCTCCGCCGCTCGTCATAAGAGTTCGATATGTAAAAAATAGTGTATCATTGTACTTTTCATTCGTCAACTTTTTTCATTTTTGTACTTTTCGTGAAGTCTTATAACGATAGTAGTTGAATTCTCATACAAAAAGCAACTATAATGAAGTGTATGAATATCTCGTACATTTACGTACGTTAATCGTGAGGTGATAGTATGAAAGGGAAATGGTCACAAGTTTTGTGGATCATCGGACTCGTCATCGTCGTCGCTTTAATCGGACATAGTTTCGCAACGGAAATTCCATTCGCTGCGAAATTAGCCATCACAGTCATTACCATTGCTGCGGCTGCTTGGATCGATCACGGGATTTATCGCTGGAGAAATGCCAACGAAGCATAATCCGAAGTCAAACGACAATAAAAAGTATGTGGGCGTTAAACGCACCACATACTTTTTTAATTCGTCCTCTTTATTTCATAAAGTTTTGTGTGTAATAGACCTCTCCGCTATCCGCTTGGTGAACACCGAGTCCGACATATTGCCAATTCGGATCTAATAAGTTCACACGGTGCCCTGCTGAGTTAAGCCAACCAAAATGTGCTGAAAACTCTTCATGATAACGCATCGCAATATTTTCTCCAACACTCGACCACGGAACGCCACCTTGCGTCATCCGATCGCCGAGCGAACGTCCATCTTTACTCGTATGACTGAAATAACGTTGGGCAGCCATATCGCGTGTATGGCGACGAGCGACAGCTGCTACACGTTCATCGTAACGAACAGGTTGTAAATTACGAGCCATCCGTTCTGCATTCGTCAACTCAGCTAAAATATATTCTGAATCCGAGCTCACCGTCGCATACCCTTGCTTATAAATACTTTTCTCATCGATCAACACACCGACGAGACGGTCATTACTATATTTATCAAAATAATACGTAACCGTTACACCACGGTCATCAAAGCGAATTTTATTCGAAAAATCGACGTATGTTTTAATTTCTTTATCTAATTTATCGATAACACTCGTCTTACTATCGCCAATTTTAATACCAAAGCGTGATTCGTAATTCGCACTACGTGTAAACAATGCTGTCACTTTTCCTTGATTGAAATTGACCATATGGAAGTTTCGATATTGTTTATGATAAATATGCCACTTTCCACCGTAACCACTCGTATACGCTTTTTGTTCTTTTCCGAGTAGACGTTTTGCGACTTCTTCTTTATCCCCTAATTCAATACCGTTTACACCGTGACTCTCAACAACCGGTTTCGGTGCTGGTTTTGACGGTTGCTCATTTGAACCGTTCACATCTTCTGGAGCTACAGGCTTCGCTTCATCACCTTTATATAACGACTTCGCATCGTATCGGTGATAAAACGCTGTCGCTTGATAACGCGTTAACTGATCTGTTTTGCCAAAATCAGTATAACGATTCGGATGACGACCGTTCCCACGCGTCATACCTGATTCATACATCCAATCGATAATATCGTTTTCTTTAATATTCCTCGCATTGACGTTCGGATGGGAAAGTTGGTAAAACACACGCGCGACTTCCATACGCGGAATCGGTTGACTACGTGCAGTCGTCTTACGATATCCAACTAACGAAACACCTTGACGTTGTAAAACATCATACGCTCCGTTCGGACTGCTCGCCGGCTTTCCGATATATCGACTCGTCATCATCGCAAACTGCGACTCTAAGACCGGATCATACGGACGGAATGTACCGTCTTTAAACCCTTGAATCACACCACGCTCGACCGCCCAATTAATATCAATTGAGTTTTTATTTTGCGGGTGAATATCTTTAAATGCCGAAGCATAAACAGTCGATACGACAAAAAGACTCATTATGACTACTATACTAACGCGTGCCCAAAATTTCATCTTCACTCTTCTCCTTCTGTACGAGTATTCTTCTACTCTTAATGTACCATGTTTCACACGATTTTCGTATAGAAATTTATGAACATTAGCAGAACCTTCTTTTTCAACGTTTTTATTTTTCTAGGAAATTGTTCAGAAAATGTTTTAAGGAATGAAAAAACGAAATATTTTTATTATTTTACGATAAGTATCACGTTTTCGAGATAGTTTTTTATCGTATTGTCTAAAAAATCTTATAAAAAAACTTTTTTAATATCACATTAAATTTAGTCACATCGTCCTTATTCTTCACAAAGTTTTCATAATTAAAACGTAAAAACTTCATCTGAAAAAGTAAAATTAACGATTTTAAAAAGACATTATAAATCTTTTGGCGTATGCAAAAAGTCTGCACTTTCCGTCATTTTTTCTCGTCACCTCATTTGATCTTTTACCGATATAATACCCTTTCTTTTTTCCTTTTATGCATACTCTTTCTTTTATACCCTACTTTTTCACTAGATAACCTAATGATTAGGAAGAGATGAGTAATACGAAAAAGTAAAAGAAGAAAAAAGAACTAATAGATGAATCGTTCCCTTTCTACTTTTAAACGATGTGAAAAGTGTTACATATTTTGTTTGCTTACCAATTTTAATAACATATGCAATGAGCACTTACGTTTTCTTTTTTTGGGACGCTTCATTTAATACCGAACAAAAAAACACGAGTTTTCGGAAAATACCCGAAAACCCGTGTACTTTTTTATTGTTCTTTTAAATCTTCAATAGACTCTAACGGAACGTATTCCGGTACGACGAGTCCGATACGAACACCTGTCATATTCGTGCCGAGTTCTTCGAATTGACCTTCAAATTTCGTCGCATATGTGTCATGTGTTACCGGTAACCAGGCAGCGAGTGTCGCATCTGCACTACCGTCTGCAATTGCTGTCCACATTGGACCTGCTTCTACTTGTGTTAATGTCACGTTGTATCCCATATTTTCTAAAACGAGTTTCATTACGTTATGGCTCGCAATTTCACTATCCCATGCGACATACGCTAAATTAATTTTATCACCGTCTACTTTTTCAACACCATCTGTCCACTCAGCAACTTTCGCTTCGTTTTCATCGATCCACGCTTGCGCTGCATCTTCTTCATTCGCACCGTCTTCAATCGCGCTCATCACTTCTCCCATATCGCTTTCTTCCCAATTAAAGTTTGAAAGAATAGTATGTGCTTCTGGTAAATCTTCTTTTAAGCCGAGACGTGAAATTGTACGAATTTCTTCTTCGCCACCGTATGACGCTTTCGGGTCATCCAAATATTTTAAATCGTATTTTGAAAACTTCCAGTGTGGCGTCCATCCTGTAATAATGATTGGTTCTTCTTTATCGTACGCTTTCTTAAGTGCTGCGGTCATCGCCGCTCCTGAACCTGTCGTTACTTCCCATTTGTCTAACTCATAATCGACGAGTGCGCGCTCTGTCGCTTCCATAATTCCTGCGCCTGGGTCAATTCCTGTAATTTTGTAATCGACGGCTTCTCCAACCGTTTCATCTTCTTTCTCTTTACTATCGTCTCCACTACATGCTGCAAGTCCAAGTGCGAGTACAGCTGCTGCACTAACGCCTGCTAATTTTTTCATTAAACTCATTGTTCCATTCCTCCTTGTTTTTTACGGCCCGCGTGTTGTGTAATTCGGTCTAAAATAATCGCTACAATAACAATCGCGACACCGACTTCCACGCCGACTCCTGTTTTCAATTGTGTCACGGCACGGTATACTTTTTCACCGAGTCCGGGTGCTCCGACCATCGAGGCAATGACGACCATCGACAGTGCTAACATAATACTTTGGTTAATGCCGGCCATAATCGTTGGTTGCGCAAGTGGTAATTGCACTTTCCATAAACGTTGACCTGTCGTTGAACCGAACGCTTCTGTCGCTTCAATTAAATCTTTCGGCACTTGATCAATACCGAGCATCGTCAACCGAATCGTCGGAGGCATTGCGAAAATAACGGACGCGACAACGCCCGGTACGACTCCGATATTAAAGAAGAATATCGCTGGAATTAAATAAACGAATGCCGGCATCGTCTGCATTAAATCGAGCGTCGGATTTAAAATCTTTCGCACGACGCGACTTTGTGAACCCCAAATGCCGAGCGGTATCCCAAATAACACTGCAAAAAAGACAGACGTTAAGACGAGCGCTAACATTTGTAACATCGGGTACCATAAACCTAAGTAGTCGATAAACAAAAACCCGATCAACGTCCAAAAGGCAATTTTTCGCGTCGAAACCGCCCATGCAAGTCCTGCGAATATAAACGCCATTAAAATAGAAGGAACGACAGCCATCCATTCAACAGAAGAGGTGACGATCCATTCTAAACCCGTTGCAATGCCATCAAAAAATCCTGAAAACTCGCGAACGAGCCAATCGACACCATTGTCGATCCATTCTGCAAACGGTAAACGTGGTAACAAGTTATTCATCTTACTCCCCCTCTCCGTTAATGAACTGATCGAGTCCAGCGAGTGCACCGATTAACGCACCGCGAATAATGATTCCTTCGAGACGGTCTTTCTCATCGACGACGGCAACAGGTATACTCGCTTGCGAAACGATATCAAACAACTCCGTAATGACCGTATCTCCCGTCACCCGTTCAAAATCGTTCGTCATCACTTGTTCAATCGTCAAGTCTTCTTCAATCGCCCGGTCGAGCGCTTGATCTGTCACAGCGCCGAGAAGACGACCTTGTTTATCTTGTACGTAAATTGACGAAATTTTCAGTTTCTCGATTAAATGCATCGCTACACGCGGTCCTCGATCGATTTGAACCGTGTCTGCTTTTTTCATAATATGACGCGCTGTCCATACTTTCGATAAATCGACGTCTTCGACGAATCGTTCTACGTAGTCGTCGGACGGATTCATTAAAATATCTTCTGGTGTACCGACTTGAACGACTTCTCCATCTTTCATTAATACGATACGATCTCCTAAACGTAACGCTTCGTCTAAATCGTGCGTAATGAAAATAATCGTTTTCCCCATTTCACCATGCAATTGAAGTAACTCATCTTGCATATCTTTTCGAATGAGTGGGTCGAGTGCACTGAATGCTTCGTCCATTAATAAAATGTCTGGGTCATTTGCAAGAGCGCGTGCAAGTCCTACACGTTGTTGCATTCCTCCAGACAATTGGGAAGGGAATTGTTCTTCATAACCTTTTAAGCCGACCGCTGCGAGTGCTTCAGCCGCTTGTCGTTCTCTTGTTTCTTTATCCATTCCTTGGATTTCGAGGCCGTATGCAGTATTTTGTAATACGGTAAGATGCGGAAATAACGCGAAGTTTTGGAATACCATACTTACTTTTTTACGACGTAATGTTCGTAATTGTTCTTTATTCATTTGGACGATATCTTCGCCATCGATTAAAATTTCCCCAACACTCGGGTCAATTAATCGGTTCAACATACGGACGAGTGTCGACTTTCCACTCCCGGATAATCCCATAATGACGAAAAACTCTTCATCCATAATGTCGAACGTCGCTTGTCGTACACCGACAGTAGCGCCCGTTTCTTTTAAAATTTCAGCTTTCGTTTTACCTTCTTCCAACAAACGAAGTGCTTTCTTTTCATGCTTACCGAACACTTTCGTTACGTTGCGGATTTGTACTTTGGGTTGTGCGTGCTCTCCCAAAACATCCACTCCTTTCAAAATTTCACATGCTTCTCAGTATAACAAAGCGATAAAGCATTACAAATGAACCTCTTTTAGAACAAAAATAAGAACAAAGAACTAAACAATAGCATTCCTTCACATTATATGGTTAATTTTGGTTAAAAAGAGTAAAAAAGTATCGTATAGCAAATTCATTTCCCGAAAGAGCAAATGTTCGTCCTAACGCTTTCACATTTTTTTCACGCTCTTTGTCGTCAAAACTCGTTCCAAAGGGCTAAACTTTTCAAAGACAGCCAAAAACATCCTTTTTTATGTTATGGCGACGTATTTCTTCTCATTCTTAACTTTGCTATGATAGAGAAGAACGTACTTCTTAACGAAAGGATGAAACCGATGGCTACTGCACGCCCTTTTTTAATGTTTCAAGGAAACGCCAAAGAAGCAATCGATTACTATACGGAGCATCTCGACTTCGTTGAACTTCGCGCACTCGAACTGTATCACGAAGGAGAAGGTGGCGAACCCGGAACTGTCAAATCGGCACTTCTTCATATCGACGGAATGGAATATTACGTCAATGACAGTCCGACGCCGCAAAATTTTGACTTCACACCGTCTTTTTCGATTTTCGTCGAAGCGGAAAATGTCATCGCCCAACAGACGATTTTTAATCGTTTAAAACGTAACGGGATGATTATTATGCCGATCGATGAGTACGGGTTTAGCCGTTCTTTCGGTTGGTGTATCGACCAATTCGGATTGTCGTGGCAAGTGAGCGTCACCGCAACGCAATAACGAGTGCTTACAAAAAACGAGTATCTCTTTTTTAAAGGGATACTCGTTTTTTTATGTCACGCTTCTTTTTTCGAAAGATCGGATTCTTTTTGTTGGACGTCGAAATGACGCATCACGTCTTCTAACTCATCCGCAACTGTATGTAATGTCACAATCGACTGGCGCATTTTACGTTGTTTGGCGAGTTGTTCGAGTGTCTTTTCTACAGTCTGTTTCGTTTGACGTTGCGTATCATAAGCTAACGTAGCGACTTGCTCGTTTTCTTCATGGAGTTGAACGCTCGCTTCTTCGACGTCGTGTAATTGCTCATCTAATATTTGAAACGCGGTAAACATCGTCGCTGTCGCACGTTCAATCCGTTCGAAATCTTTTGCCGTCTCGTGCATCGTCTGTTCACTTTTCGCAATCGATGCACGGTGATGCGTATGTTCGTCAATCAATTGAGAAATCGTCTGTTCCATCGTTTTCATCCGGTGTTGGACATCTTCTATTTGGCTTGCCGAAGCAGTCGCCAGTCGACGAACTTCTTCTGCTACGACAGCAAATCCATTTCCTTCGGTATGTAAATGAGCCGCTTCAATCGATGCATTCAAAGCGAGTAAGTGCGTTTGTTCCGCAATCCGTGTCATCTGTTCTGTTTGGCGACCGACGATACGAAACTGTTGCTTCATCTGTTCGATATTTGCACTCATAACGTCCGTCGCCTCTGCTACGTGTTGTACTTCTTGACGTAAAATGAACATTTGCTCGCTTCCTTCTGTTACGACGCGTCGCATCGATTTTGTCGTCTGACGTAACAATTGATGTTCTTCTTTCATCCGCTCGGTTCGAAGACGAACGATCTCCATCATATCACGTGACCGCTTCGTCTCCTCTACTTGACGGTCGGTGACATCTACTTGGCGACGCGTTAATTCATACACTTCGTCTAACGATTGTTCGTTTTGATTCGTCTCTGACGTTAACGTTTGAGCCGTTTGAATTGTACGGTTAGAAGCATGACTTGCCCTTTTCAGTACATCGTTCCATCGGATAACGAGGTCATTTAACGCTTGTGCCATTTGCCCAATTTCATCCCGGTTTTTGAGTTGAATCGGATCAAACTGCAACTTCCCCGCTGCCATTTGACGCAATCGGTCCGTCACGATACGTACTGGTAAAACAATTGCACGGTAAATCGAGCGACCGAACAAACTACTCATAACGACCGCAACAACGATCAACCCGACACTGAGCGCAATAAATAACGCCATCCGCTCTGTCAACGTCTCATACCGCTTCGTTTGTGCGCGTTCGCGTAATTGTAACAGCTCCTCAATCGCTTCTTCCATCATCACTTCGTACGTCGTACTTTCAGAAGCAATGCGCGCAGCACTTTCTTTTTTACCGTCACGAACGTCGCGAATGACGAGTTCACTCATCGTTAAAAAGCTAGTCGACACTTCTTGAATCGATGCTAACAATTGTCGTTCCTCTTCCGTACGGAGCCTTTTTTTCAAAATGAAAATGTCGTGCTGATACGTCGGAACGACTTCTTCGTATCGTTCGATATCGAGTGGGTCTTCGTACAACATGAAACGAAACGTACTTTTAGCTAATTCGTGCTGTGTCGCCCCGAGTCGTTGCAGTCGCTTCGTTTCTTCCTCTTCTTCTTCTAAAAAACGTTCATACGTCGTCATGACATAATGGATACTGCTGATCATCCCACTTCCGAGCAACACGACAAACAACAACATCATCGAAAAGACGACGCCTAACTTTTTACCAACGGACACGAACATGATGTAAACCTCCAAAACGATTTACCTTCACTGTACACAATCGATGTTAACGTTCTATTAAGCTACTATTGACATTTTGAAAAGAAAAAACGAGAGGCTTAAAACTCTAGTCTTCGCCTCATGTAACAAAATCGAAATAGTAATCGAGTAATCCATCAAAAATGAAGAAATCGAGTCCGTAAAACGTGACGAGGAGGAGAACGAAATAAACGAATATAAGCGTCTTCTACTTCTTCGTGTTGACAATTCGGATATTTCATAATTTAAACTCTTTTTCAGTTGAAAGAAAAGCCAACTCCTTTTAGGGAATTGGCTTTTTCAATATTTAACGTTTTTGGAAGAAATCTAAAACGTTCGGTGTTAAGTTGCTTGCATATGGCCCACGTAATGCACCATTTGCTTGATAAACGATAACAGATGGCACTTTATATTGACGTGCAATGTCAACATACATATTGTGCATCTCAGGCGTTCCACCTTGTCCTAAAAACTCTAAGTTCATACTCGCTCCTTGTGCTTGCGCGCGAATGAAGGCACGGTGTAATTCACGTTTAGCTAAAGTCGGTTGACCTGCTACAAGTTTCGGATCAATCGCAACGTTCGGCTGTAAATAAGCTGCATCGAAACCGTTTGACTTCCATTTATCAAAGTTTGTCGTACGTGAATGAGGCGAATAAATGAACGTACGGTTACGGTTATTTAAATATTTTGACGTCCATTTAACAAGCTGCTCATCACGTAATGTCTTCCCTTTAATATTATTAAAGTAGTAGCGTACTGTTTCTTCTGCCCAGTAATATCCTTTTAAACGAATGTTCGTAAATCCTGCACGTTTCCACGCATTTTCAACTTTTTGAACGTATGTCGCTGTTCGTTTTTCGCGGATAGCATTGCTCGCTTGATTCGCCATGTAAGGAATGACGATATGTACGTTTACAGTCTGACCTAACGCTTTTGCATCACGGTCTAATGCGTGAAGTGCACCGTCTGCTGCAAACGTTCGATTAATGTACGCATCGTATTTCGCATCTGTCATATGACTAGCGTTATTCGATTGAAAATCGTTGTTCGTAATAATATACGACTCAAATAACGGTTGACCGCGTGCTTCTAAGTGGTCGTTAAAATATCCTTCCGGAAAACCGTGACGCGCATTACTCTCATCGTTGTAAATTAAAATACCGTTACGAATCGCTGGTTTCGTCGTCGCTTCAAATGACGTCTTATATTTTTCTAACGCATTTGAAATCGGATGTGCCGTTCCGCCTAACGCCACAGCACGTGTCACTGCTTCATCTTCTGTACGTACTTTTTCTACTGTACGTCCATTTTTCTTAATTTCATAACCGAGTGGATTTTGGTACACCGTACTTAAAAACTTCGAAAACTGAGCACGTGTCACATTCCCTTTCGGATGATACGTCGTTTTTGAATAACCGCTCGTAATGTTATGTGTTAATAAACCGTCGATATATTTGTAATACCCATTGGAACGAGAAACGTCACTAAAACGCGTTTGGCCATTTCCTTTAAATTCGTAAGCAACCGCTAAAGCTTTCGCCATTTCTTCACGTGTAAGCGGTGCTTTCGGATTAAACTTCCCACGATTTAATGTAAACATCCCATCATTTACAGCGATCATAATTTCTTGATATCCACCCATCGATGGACGAACATCTGTCGGACGAATACGTGGATTCGTCACTTTCGGTGCTTGACGCGCACGTTGTAACATAACAGCTGCGTCTTGACGTGTTAGGACGCCCGTCGGTTTAAAATAACGATTCGCATACCCACGAATGACCCCTTTACTCGTCAAATATTGAATTTCTTCATGCCCCCAATGACTCGTTGGCACATCTCGAAACGATGCAGCCTCTGCCTCAAGTGGCGTCGTTAAGACGACAAATAAGACTGCAATTAAACTGATCCACCATTTTTTCAAAAAAACCCCTCCTCGTATATTTTCCAATACATTGTATCATATTGTAAAAATTATCCTACCTCTTTTTACAAATTATTCTTATTTCAATGCTTCAAAAAAAGAAATCGGAGCGCAAGACTTCTGACGTAAGTAATATTCTCTACTTTTTTGGTAATTTTCGAGATTTCGACTTATTTTTTTACTGATTACTATTGAAGAAAAGTGATTTATTATGGTATATTAAGTTATCGAAGCGAGTATTTGTTTTATTTTTATAGAAATCTTTCATCTTTTTACTAAAGATTTGAAGTTTCCAGACGATATAAAAAACAAATACAAGCCGTAATGTTTTGGGATATAGAAAGAGGAGGATTTTTTCATGAAAGGGATTATGAGAACAGTATTAGCAACAACAGTTATTGCAGGACCTTTATTACTCGGTTCATTTACAGCTTCCGCGCAAACACGCGAAGACGATGAACCACAACTTCCTGTCATTGAGGACGGATTCGTTGGGGACGGCGGCATTAAAGTCGAAAAAGAAGAAGCTGCTCCCGTAGAACCACAAGTACCAGAAGTACCTGTAGTAGAAGAAGTTGTTCCTGTAGAGCAACAACCGATCGAACAACCGGTACAACAAGAAGAAGTGAAGCCAACTCCGGCACCAACACCAGCTCCTGTTGTCCAAGAAAAACCAGTACACGTACAACAAACAGCACCGAAACAACCTGCTGCACAAGCTGTTCAACCAGCAAAATCAGCAGTATCACATAACGTAGCACCAACTGTTAAACAAACTGCAACAGTTGCACAAACGAGCGTTTCATCAACACCAGAACGCACGATTGTTCAACCGAAAGAAGAAACAGTTGAAACTGCAACAGTCGTCGAAGCACCTGCTGAAACGACAGATGTAGTAGAACCAAAAGAAGAAACGACAGAAGAAGTAACAACTGTTGAAAAACCGAAAGAAGAAAAAACAGCAGCAGCTCTTGAATTACAAGAAGAAAAAGCATTCCCTATTATTCCAGCTGCAGCACTCGTTACCGTATTAACAGTAGGTTTATTTTTCATTATTCGTAAAGTTCGTGCATAATACAAACGTCTAGAAGTCTTCTCTTCTAGACGTTTTTTAATTGTCTTCTTACATATTCCTTTTCCCTTTGTTAAAAACTTCCCCTTCTTTTATCTTGGAACATTACTATATTCATAATAAAATAACGTTTGCCTTCATCACTATCTATTATATAGTATAATAGAACTATTACACCACTTGATTTTTTGCCATTTTTTTGATACTATTATATAAACATAATAAAAAGGAGGAATTTTGATGAAAAAGTTTTCATTATCTTTGATGTTGTTGACTTTATTAGCCATTCCTTTTGCAGTCAACGTCTCGGCTGAAACGGTAGATGAACAAACGACACTCGATACGTTAGAATTTTTACTCGATGACGTTGAAACGACAACAGACGTCGTCACTGAACGCACGATGACAGACGTATACGAAGCAGTCGAAGATGAACGTTTACTTATTCAAATTGCCAAAAATACGATCGTTGCGAAAAATAACGTACGTTTAACGAAAGAAGAAGTCGTTCGTCTCAAACGAGCAATTGCAGCACACCGTGCATCCGATGTTCGTTTAACAGACGCACAACTCGTCACTTTATTCGAAGCAACGCTTGCATTACGTGCAGAAATTCAACAACCGACATATACGTTCGGACAAATTGCACAAGAAGCGAAACGTACAGTACAACTCGCTCAAAGCAAACGTTGGATTTCCGCTCACCAATCGTTACAACAAATCGCTACGTTACAATTTGACCAAATCGCACATTTCCAAAACTTACACCAGCCGATCCGTCAAATGTCAAACGTTCTCGGTTATTAAAAATGAAAAAATCAAAAACCATCTGTCGTTGAATGAAGCGACAGATGGTTTTTTCATGCTCTATGTATGACGAGTTCCTCGGCGAAAAGGAACTCGTATTTACTTTTATCTAGCAAATAAAAGTTAAATCTGTAAAGGCGACTAACGAATAATCAATCGTTAATCTTTTTTAATTATACACGGTTTTTATAATTTGTGTACTAGACTATCGTTATATTTATTACGTTTATATGACATAAGGATTGGCAATCCAACGTCACATTGCGCGATGCCTATTGCACTAGTAGATATACTAATATTGTAATAAAATGATTATATTTCTCAATACCACTTTATCATACTTCTAAACCTTTTGCTGTTTTTAAATTTCGACTATAACCGAAAAAAGATGACGCTATGTTGTTCTATTAAAAAAGCAACGTTTCGATTGAATCGAAACGTTACTTTTAGTATTTTTTCGTTATAGTTTAAAATACGCCATCGTCTCCCGTACTTGACGGACGAGCTCATGTAATTGATCGGTTTCTTCTTTCATCGCGCGAACTGTTTGACGTTGTTCTTGTGTCGTTCGGTTCACATCGCTCACAGAAGCACCTGTTTCTTCAGCAGATGATGCCATCTCTTCAATCGAAGCCGCAACTTCCGATGAATTCGACGCCATTTCTTCTGAGACTGCGGTCAATTCTTGAATTTCACCGCTTAACGATTCGACCGATTCAACAATCGCATCAAATCGTTCACCTAATGTACTTAATACTTCACTTCCGGCTTGAACGCGGTGTTGCCCATCACTTGATGCGTCGACTGCAATTTCGACGTGACGTTGTACACTCGCGATTAACTCATGAATTTGAGCAGCAGACGTTGCACTTTGATCCGCTAACTCATGCACTTCTTGAGCGACGACTGCAAATCCTGCACCTGCTTCGCCTGCTCGTGCTGCTTCTATCGATGCGTTCAGAGCAAGTAAACTCGTCTGATCGGCAATCGACGTAATCATCGTCGAAATTTCACCGATTTGATCGGCTTCTTGACGTAACGTTTCCATATAAGTACGAATTGTGGATGTTCCTTCTTCAATACGTCCCATCTCATCAAACGAAGCTTCGAGTGCTATCTTCCCTTCACCGACTTGTTGGTGAATCGTTTCTGCATTTTCAGCGGCATGACTCGCCGCATGTGCTACGTCATGTACCCGATTCGATAATTGATCCACTTGGCTTGCACTTTCTTCTGAAATGGCTGCTTGTGTCGAAGCACTGTCATCGATCGTCTCCATCGATTCGCCGACTTGTTCTGTCAACGTATAGACGTGTTGCACTTCGTCTGCTAATCGATCCGACGCTTCATCTACTTGTGTCGTTTCATGATTTACATTACCGACGATCGACCGTAACGAATGAATCATCGTATCGAATGCACGAGCTAACGTACCGACTTCATCCGCTCGTTGCAAATGTGTTGCCGGCACGACCTGCGTTAAATCACCATCTTCTAAACGTTTCCCAATCGCAACGACTTCATGAATCGGACGAACGAGCGAACGGGCAAAGAAATACGCAATGAGTGAACCGACTGCGATAATCGATATCGTAATCCATATGAACTGTCGCTTCAACGTCTCCATCGCACCGAGCATCTCTTGCTCGTAAGCGACGATAGCGACAGACCAACCGTTCGACAATTTAGAATAACTCGCAAGTTGTCGTCCTTCTTTTGATTGAAGTTGAACAGTACCCGATGCTCGTTGTACCATTTGTTCGACGAGTGCACTTTCTTCTGGACGTTGTAACGCCTTTAATTCTTCTGCATCGACTTGGTCAAGAACGAATGACGGCTCAGGATGTGCAATCAATACCCCTTGTTCATTCGTTAAAAAAGCAAAACCACTTTCGCCGATAGCAATCTCATCGACAACACTCGTTAAATACGTACTATCGAGACGTGCTAACAACAATGCAGTCGTCCCTTCAATCGGTGTCGCTTGCATGACGACGGGACCGTTCGTTACCCGACTAATGATGACATCTGAGATCGCCGTCTTCCCTTCGAATGCTTCTTTTATGTATGGGCGATCGCCTAAATCAGACGTCGTTTCATCTAAATAATGCGCGATTCCATCTTCGGTGACAATCGCTAATGTTAAATAGTCGGGATATTTCGTCAACTGTTGTTGTAAAAACGGACGCCACGTCGCTTCTTCTAATTGGCGGACTTCCTCTCGTGCGGCAATCGCTTCTAATTCGAGACCGCTGCGAACGAGTCGCTCTTCTACAAATGAAGCTGTATCGAGCGCTTTTTCATTTAATGTCTCTTCTACTTGATGCATAATCCCTGATGCACCACTTCGATAACCGAGCACACTAAATAATAGCGAGGAAACGATGAGTAAACCTGCAATCGTTCCGACAAGTTTTGGACCTATTTTTCGCATGCCTATAACCCCTTTACTATAAGTACATTTACCCTCATACTTTAGTCGATAAAAGGTTATCTGTCAATTTATCATTCGCTATTTTTATTAAATTGTAAAAGCCTTTTGTATATTTTTGACAAAATGGACTAAAAAGAAAAAGCGCTTCTTCTCGTCGAGTTGACGATAGAAACGCTTTCTCTCACTCTTTTTTTGCATGCTTGAGCAGAAGAGACGTACGATTGTTGATTGAGGACAATAGTACGCCGTGCGAATGTCTTATCAAGCTATCCCATACGTAGTATACTAAATACACTCTAAACAAATTCTGAAACTTTTTTAGCAACCGATACAAATCTATCTTTTTTTCTTTTTTTCGCTTACACTAGACGAGCGATTCAAACAAAGAGACGAGATTTCATTTTACAAAAAGGGGATTACGACTGATGTTGCAGACGATGATAGTAGATGATGTAGAAGTAGCACTGAAATTACTCGAACACCAACTTCAAAAATTTCCAGGCGTCTCCGTCGTTTATGCGACGACGAAAGCGAGTGACGTCTTAACAAAAGTAGACGAATATATACCAGATGTTATTTTTTTAGACATTAATTTAGGTGAATTGTCAGGGATGACGTTAGCAAAAGAAATTCAAGCGAAGTATCCGAGCGTTCAAATTGTCTTTTTGACAGCATATGCCCAATTTGCTGTCGATGCTTTTGAATTAGAAGCTGTCGACTACCTCGTCAAACCGGTCACCGTAACACGACTGAAAAAGACGATGGACCGCCTCCTACGCCAACACACTTCAGAACAACGCGATGAGACGGTCAAAAGAAAAGGAGATTTGTACGTTCAAGCATTTCGGACACCAGATGTACAAACAAGTCACGGTCAAATGCTTCACTTCCGGACGAATAAAGCACGTGAAATGTTATTTTTCCTTTGGCAATCACCCGCACATGCCGCTTCACGAGATACAATCATTGAGACACTTTGGCCCGAATGGCCGTACGAAAAAGCGACGCAAATTATGCATTCTACGATTTATCAATTACGTCAAACGTTACGAAAAGTAGGACTACCGAATGCACTTGCATACGAACGACAACAATACCGACTCACACCAGTAATCGATTCCGACGTAGCGCAATGGCAAACGATTATCGAACGTTCCTCTATTAGCCGTGAAGACGTCGATCATGCTTTTTCACTTTATACCGGACCTTACTTTGCAGAAGCCGACTACTCTTGGGCGATGAGCGAACAACGACGACTTCAACAACGATGGGAACAATTTTTATTACACGTTTTGAAAACGTATTCAGCAGATAAAACGTTACACGAACATATTTTTAACACACTTTCGGTCGATACATTGTATACAGAAGAGTGGCTCACCGTTCAATTTCAATATTTCGGACAAACACAACAACTCGCTCGCCTCGTCGAAACGTACGAACGAGCACAAGACTATTGGGGCGAACAGTTCGGGCTCGATATTCCAAAGCCGGTCCAACAAATTTATATCGATTACGTCACGACCGCTTAACGAAACCTCTATCAACTCCAAAAACCTTCGTCTTTACGATTCAACGTAGAGACGAAGGTTTTTTATAGACATATCGTTAAAACTGTTAGGAAATGCGATCGATCGGTATCGGTAAAACGACGGTCGTTCCTTTTCCTTCTTCTGAAGTAATGCGTAACCCTTCTCGATAATATCGTTTCCAACGTAAATGGGTATTTAACACACCGATTCCTCGGTCTTGCTGAAACGATCCTTCTAACAACGCTTTTACTTCCGTTTCGGACATCCCGACACCATCGTCTTCAATCATTACGTAAACGTACGTTTCGGTCTTTCGTATGCGAATCGTTAACATCCCGCCTTCTTGTCTACGCATTAACCCGTGATTGACTGCATTTTCAACGATCGGTTGAATCGTCAGAGGTAAAATATGAAGGTCATAAATATCGTCTAATATGTCCCAATGGACGAGTAAACGGTCGCCGTGTTGTTCTTGTTCAATCGTCAAATACGCTTCGACAATGTTTAACTCTTCTTCGAGCGGAATCGGTTCTTTGGCATTTTTAAATTTAAACTTACTTTGTAAAATGTTCATAAACGCCTCGAGTAAACGGTCCATTTTCACTTCGTCAAATTGGCTAAAAGCGACGATCGTATTCAATGTATTAAAGAAGAAATGCGGCTCAATTTGAGACTGTAACCAAGCGCCTTCCATTTCGACACTTAACTCGAGCGACTGTTTCATCGTCAGTAACGCATAAACGCGTGCTCGTAACTCTACTGCATCGACCGGCTTCCGCACGTAATCATTTGCACCGACTTCAAACCCTTCACGAATCGCTTCACTACTATATTTCGTCGTTAATAATAAAATCGGCAGTTCTGTCATATTGTACATTTGACGTAACCGCTGCGTCAGCGTATAGCCACTCATATCAGTTAACGTATCATTTGCAATTAAAACGTCAATCGGCTCCGTCGCGACGATTTGTTCAGCTTCTTCCCCTGTCGTCGCTTCATAAAATTGATACGAACCGTTTTGAACAATACGACGCAACAACTGCGCTTGAAACGGTTGTGAGTCGACGATTAAAATCGACGCCGTCGGATCTCCGACTAACGGATATTCATCGAACGGTTCACTTTCAAGCGGAACGGGTAACGTTTCTTCTAATGGCTTTTGCGCTTCTGCCGCTTCGGCTTTTTTGAAATGAAGTGCGACTTGCGTTCCTTTCCCGACTTCCGACGTTAAATAAAAGGCACCGCCTTGTAACTCCATTAAATAACGACTCATAAACAACCCGAGCGGACGACTCCGTTCATTCGGTAAAAAGGACGGCAATGTCGCCGTACGGAAGAAATCTTCAAACTTCTCTTCTTCGTATCCTTCTCCTTCATCTCGAACGATAACGATCACTTCTTCTTCCGTCTCCCGAATCGTAACGATAATGACACCTTCTGTCGTTTCATGATACGCGTGTAATAAAACGTTATACAACACTTGAACGAGTCGCTGTTCATCTGCACGAACGTAGGCATCTGTCGTCGAATCGAAACGAAATGTCACCGCAGGCCGTTCCGCCGATAACATCATCATATCGTGTGCCGTATACAAAAAAGGTTGTAGGCGGACCGCTTGAATATCGAGTAAAGACGCGAGTGTTCCATCTTTTAACCGACTCATATCAAGTAAGTCTTGTAGTTGCACCGTCATTTGGTGCGACAATTGATAAATCATTTGCAAATCATGTGCTGTTGTCGGTGGAAACGTTTCTTCTTTTTGCATCGCATATGTCACGTTCATCACCGTATGTAAAGGTTGACGCAATCCTTCTGTCGTCGCAGTGACTAACGTTTTTCGAATGTTTTCAGACTGTTGCAACGCCTCGTTTAACGCCATCATATCGGCATACACTTTTGCATAATATAAAAACCAGACGATAATGACGAGAAAAATCGTCAACAACAGATCAAACGGATAATGCGGATACGTTAATCCCGTCACAATCGAAATTAACCAAAAAAGCAAATGATTCCCGAAACTAATGAGCGCTAAAATGAGCAATAAATTCATCGGCTCTGCAAACTTTACGCGGAACAACAACGAAAATAGCGCTGCAAATCCAAGCATCACATACGCCGTATATATCATCCCAAGCGTCGATACGACGGAATATGGAATGACAAACGGAAACACGATAAAAAACATGCCGAGGACGGTTCCCATTTTCAATATAGATTGGAATCGATTCGACGTCGAACGGACAACGTAAAACAACGCCCAACCAACAAGCGCTGTCAAACTTAAAACGAGACGAAACGACAAGTAATAGTCGATAGGGATCCATTGATGTAAAATTTTCGCTTCGCTGCTCATCATCATTAACGTCGCCGCTGCGCCGATACCGATACCTGTGACGAACAATCGCCAATCGAGCTGTAATTTATACGTAACGGTAAAAAATGCAAAAAGGAGGAAACTTACGATATAAAGTGAAATCCCTGTAATCGTCTGCAATCCTTCTGATAGCGCAATATGACGCGCCATCGCATCGAACGTACCGAACTGAAACGACCGGACGATCCCACCATCTCGTCGGTCGGTAAAATTCGACACTTGAACGGCGATTTCAAACGTTTGGACGTCTTCACTTCGCCATATATGTAACGCCCGTGGCAAATTGTACGGCACGTGTCCGTCGACGTCATCACTGACTGTACCGGCTTCATACTTCAACTGACCATTTACAAAAATGCGCGCTGCACTTCGAATACTCGGCATATACAACGTATACATTTGGCGATCATCTTCTGGTAATCGAACGGTCAACCTATACGTTCCGTATCCGGTATCAGCCGGTAGTAATTGATTTTTAAAACTACTCCACCCACCCGGTACGTAAATGGTTTCTTTTTTTTCACGTGAAGGCATCTCGTCAAATTGCAACAACTCATTTTTATAAAACGTCCACTCTCCGTCTAAATAATACGTCTTCTTCGCATCGAGTGGCACGTCTGTCAAATCGATCACACCACTTGTCGCACGAGGCGCTTCCCATTCTTCAAAGTGGTGTTGCCATAACAAACGTCCTGTAATTAAGACGATAATAAAGCCGATGACAACCCAACCGTAATGTTTTTTTAACGTCATACGCACGCCTCCTTCTTCACTCTTTCCAAAATACTATACCGAGCAGGAATATGAAAACAATAAAACGAACCCCTTTTACAGTTGTTCTTTTTCTAACTTCTCCGCAATTGCCTCTTCAATAAACGTATCGACATTGTATCCGTACTGTTGGCAATGAGTTAAAACGCTTTGACGTAACGTTGTCGTGATTTTCACTGGAAACGCTCCTTGCAATAACTGACGCATCGAAGACAATTGCTCTTCTAATTCATTCAATAGCTCTCGTTCATTTAATCGCTGATAGGTCGAACGTTCATCGAATTGAAATTCACTCCTTTGAACTTCTCGGTCATATATGTACCGATGCTCTCGTACGTCCCAACGGTAGTGTGCAAGACACATCCACTCGCCTAAATCCGATACGGACTCAAATCCGTGTTCATCTAATATAACATCTAACGGGACACGTTGTTCAAATTGACGAACGATACATTGTGCAATGCGCTTTCGTTTCATTTGGGAACCTCTTCATAATCAACTTGTTGAATCGCTTCGATTAAATCGCTTTGGTCGACGTGTAAATACGTAGACGTCGTTTTTAAATTCGCATGACCGAGCAATTTTTGAATAATGGCAACGTGTACGCCCCGTTTAATTAAATAACTTGCAAACGAATGGCGTAACATATGACTCGTTACAGGTTTATGAATGTTCGCTCGTTTCGCTGCACGTTTCAAATGCATATTGACCGAATGACGGCTCACTTGACCTGTCCGACGAAACGCGAACAAATTCGACGTCGACACGAGCGGACGAACGTGTGCAATGTAATGTGATAAATCCGCTGTAATTTCATCATTTAAAGGGACACGTCGCGTTTTACCACCTTTCCCCTTTTCGACGAGTAATGTTTGATCGTCTAAATTAATATGCGTCAACGTTAAATCGATACATTCACTAACACGAATACCTGTAAAAGCCATCGTCCGTAAAAAATAATAAATGACGGGATGTTCTACATTTGCAAGCAATCGCTCGACTTCGTCACCGGTTAAATAAATTCGCTCTTCTTCGACTACTTTCATCCGACTGACGCGATCGACAGGATTACTCGTAATCCATTCTTTTAAAATGAGACATTCAAAAAAAGTCGAAAGCGCATTTAATTTTCGATTGACAGAACGCGGCTGACACGCACGTGCTGTCATTAAATAATGTAAATAACCATCAAAATGGCGACTTTCGATAGCACATGCATCGACAGGCGCATTCCATCGAAGTGAACGCCACTCATAAAACTGTCGCACGTCAATCATATACCCTCGTATCGTCTCTTCGCTTAATTGGCGAAGTTGTAACCACTCTTCAAACGACTCCATCGCGAGTGGAAATGGAAGTACTTTCACTCTATCACCTCTTTCATATCGTACCAAAAATGAACGGAACCTCCGTCTTCGAATGTGAACATCTCGCAACAGAACGTAACGTTCATTCAAAAAGAAAAGAAGTGCTGCAATCGACAGCACTTCTTCTTTATTGTTTTTTAAAATATGTAACTCTTGTTTTATCTTCTTCTTCATCGTATGACACTTTCACGATTTTACCATCAGGTAATAAATAGAAGCGGATTTCATTTAAATCTAAATCCGATAAAAAATACTCCGAAATATCGTAAATGTCATAACTGTCCATCGTTTTGACGACTTCTGTCGAATCAAACGCAAACAAATTGTCATAGTAATCATCGGAAATACGGAGATCCCCGTTTTCTTTTTTATACACTTTTACGAAGCTTTTAAAATTATCGAGCGTGAGTGGCTCATCGTAATAAAAACTATTCCCTTCCCAACGAATAGGGAATTTACGTGTCTCGGTTTTATAAATATCGCCTCGCTTTTTACTAATCGAGTCGATTTCAATTTCGTACGTATCGGCACTCCGTAACGTATATTTTTTATTCGGACTCGACGAATCATACGTCGGCACATCTTCATAACGGTCGCGGTAATCTTCATCGATTGAACCGTACTCTACTTCATAATACGTACCGAAATAATCGGCATATTCTTTCGTCGGATCGCTTTCACGACAACCCGTTAAAAGAAAAACGACACTGAGAAGAACGGCTCCTATTATTTTTTTCATATCCAGTCTCCTTTTTTTCGTAATATTGGTATCATACCATTTTTACCCTTATTTGAAATCGGACGTTCGTGCTGATTTTTAAAAATAGACGAAAGAAATAAAACCGACACTTTTATCCAACAAAAAAAGAACGAAAATTTATTTTCCGTTCTTTTGCTCATGAGCGATGTACGATTCTTTTTCTTTCCCGTACGTTAGCGCAAAATGATACGCTTGCACGGCGTACGAAATGATCGCAATAAATTGATCTTCCGTTGACCCGTCTTGAAATGTACGATCAAATAACCGCTGATAACGATCAACAAACTCTCGACAACGCGACTTTTCGATAAACCGATACTTCTCTAATTCTGCTAAAAGGGCAAACCCTTTATCCTCAAACCATTCGGACATATATAGCACATCGTGCGTTTGAATAAATCGAAAGGGGTCTTCCTCTATCGACTGATTCGTCACAGTTTCAATATAACGTACCATAGTCTCGCAGAGTAACTGATGAATACAACTGTCTTCGTAACTCAACTTATCGCCCACTTTCTTTTTTTATTCTATAAGTCTATTGTACCTTATTTTTCCAAAAAGGAAATGAAAACAACGAAAACCGACAAAATTCGACAAATAAACAGAGAAAAACGATAAAAGATACAATCGTTTTGATATTTTTAAACGACAATAACACGTATCGTTCTTATGTCCTTTTAAATCGTTTAGGTCGATATAACGAAAATCGACTCTTTTTTACGTACACTTCTCTATCTTACGCTTTCTTTTTCCAAAAAACAGCTTATTTCATATTTTCTTCAAACGTTCAATCATTTGTCACTTCTACATGACAACATCATATGATACGTTCTGCAAAAACGAACGAAAAATCCGACCTCACGCGACGCAAGACCGGATTGTTTCACTTTATTGAATTTGAATACGATCGATAAATAAATACTGACCTTTTTTCAACTGAACGCGTGTCGGTGCGGTAATACGCGCTGATTGAACGACAGACGA
>JASLJC010000111.1 GCA_030152585.1 Savagea sp.
AAGTGGGTGGATTATATTGAACCTGAATTTGGACATGAAAGAGAAATGTATTTACCGTTTAAAAGGTCGTCTAAAGCTCATGAAATGGAATTTTAAAATTGAAAGGGAGTAAGCTGAATGAACGTTGAAGATATTTTGAGAAAATATAAAGCAGGAGAGGTTGAATTGGGTTTTGATGATATTCATATTGAAGAGTTTAATGATGGTTCGAAGGAAATCTTCATGGAACGAACTATAGAAGGCTTAGAGACGGGGGAGGCGATCAGTCTTCTCTTTCCCGAAAAAGAGCATGTAAAAGAGTTGAAACTGGCGATTGAGGAAGTTGAAACTACTTTAAAAGTAGAGGCGGCTGAAGACTTTGGAGATTCTGATACAACAAAACTTTTGAAAGAAGAACTAGAAATTTTAAGAGAGCGATGGGCGTATACGCTTTCAGATGAAGGTGGAGGACAGTTTGATTACGATAATCCAGCGGGTATTTCTATAGATGGCGGAGAAATTGCGTGGATTGAGACGAATAACGAAGTAACAAAAACAAGAAAAGTTGATTGGGAACCATGATTCGAACTTTTCCTAATTGAGGGGAGTATAGTTCAATGCAAAATAAGACAGTTTACAAAATAGACCACTTTTATGTAATTGATCATGAAGAATTTTCATTTTTTGTTGAGACGACTATGAATCCAACAGAAATGATTTATGCTTTGTCGACCATGCAATTTATGCATGAAGAATTAGTAGATGAGAGTACAAATATCCATCCAAGCACTATGACAGAATTGCTTGAAAGACATTATTCTGTTGAAAATGTAACTCATCGATATAAAAAGTATCTGCCTTTTATGAAAATATCAGAAGAGGATTGGGAAATGCTTATTGAGTTTATCTTATTCGATGAGGAACTTGACGAGAATATTCGTATCATTCAAATCGATTTATATAGCTCGAGAGAAGTTTGTTGTGGAGAAATGTATCAAAAGTTGATTAACAATAAAATTGTACAAAATAAAGAATATCAAGAAACAATTAAAAATGGAGAAGCTTATATTTAGAACCTTGATAAAAGGTTCTTTTTTATTGAAAAGGAGAAGGTTAAGTGAGAATTTATATTGCGAATTTAGGTGCTTATAACGAAGGGGAGTTAAAGGGAGATTGGTTTAATCTTCCAGTAGACATGTATGAAGTATTTGAAACGATTTTTGATGAACATGAACTTGATGAAAACGGAAATCCTTATGGAGATTGGGCGATCCATGATTATGAATTACCTTTTGAAATCAGTGAGCAAGAGTCAATTGCGGTGTTAAATGAAATTTATAATCGTTTAGATTATGTGGGTTTGGCTGAAACATTTCAAGAAGACTATGATCTGTCTGATGTCATTAATTTAGCGAATGAGTTAGGTAAAGAAAATTATGTTGAAGATTTGATTCATGGTGATGATATGGATGACTTTGTTAAAGGGCAGCTAGAAAATGACAATGGTTGGGTTCGTTTGAAATTTCTTTTAGAGGGTGTAACTGATCCTGATGCAGATTATTTTGTTATTAATGGCTATGACAATGTAGAAAATGAGGATTATGATTTAGAAAAGACTTTGTTTAGGGATATTATTACTGAATTAAAATCAGATATAGTCAAAGAATTTCAACGAGAAAGAGAGCAAAAGCAAAAAAATACTTTAGAGCCTTAAGAAAGGCTCTTTTTTCCGTAGGTGGTGAAATTTAATTGGACAATATTATGTTGAGCAAGATGAATAATTATATTGTTGGCACTATGGAGTACTCATTAAAGCCAAAAGGAGCAATTACAATCGCATTTACGACATCTAGATATAAAGGATATCGGCATTATAGAAAAGTGCGTAATCAAGCATTAGCAAACTGGAAGTTGTCGAAATATAGTCAATCTTTGTTGGAATCATGTTTTAAAAATTGGTAAAGGGGATGCGAAAATTGCAAGAAGAAAACCAAAAAACATTCGAAGAGTCCAAAGAAATTATTGGTCGATTTTTTAAAGATTGTAAACGTCATTGGGTACAAGAAAAAAAGCGAATTAAAGACTTAAAAGAAAACGATTATCGCTTTTTTCAAGCGATTGATCAAGCTGACTTGATTTTAAAATCAAGTGCAGAAGAACTTGCATTGAAAGATATTCGGGTTTTGAAGCAAGATCCATTTGTTCCGAATGGAGATTTTTTAGATGTAGATGCGAAAGAGGAATTTTTAAAGGAGATGTCAGAGCAGCTAGACAAGAATATAAACATTCATTTGAATGATTACATTCAGATGCTAGAGGAAGAGAAACAAAGACGAATTAAGTATGCTTTAAGACGTGAATTAAGCCAATTAGAGTTTGAAAATCATGTTCTAGATGAATATGTAGAAGATGCGATGAATAGTCGTATTTCTGATTTAGAAGATACAGTGAATAGAGATGAATTGGAAGCTATTGTACGTGGAGATGATTATTTCATAAAAATTAGTCAAGATTTCGATGAAGTAGTTGATGAATATACGTATGCAGAAATGACCATTACAAGATTTAATGATGGAAAACAATTAGACTATACGGTGTGGAAAAACATGTACGATCCGGAAGAAGCACCATATATCATACTTGATGATGAGGTTTTCTTGTTGGAAGACGTTGTACAATTCGACATTGAAGAACAGTTGGAGAAAAATGGAATAGTTTTCGTAAGAGAAGAACAATTTCAAAGTAAGTTATTTGAAGATAATTTTCAAAAAGAAATGAACAATGAAATGGAAATGTGGGGTTGAATGAGTATGAAAAGCATAGATGAAACGAAAGTGCTTGTGGGAAATCAGGATGTCTATTTGCTAGAAGGTGTTTATTTAGATCCAGACGCTGATTATTCGTCAGACTTTGATGTAGATATAGAAGTTGCTGAACTATTGCATGAGATACAATCGGGTGACTTTCCCCCTTTAGAAAATATCAATGGCGTTGTAAGCGTACCAAAAGATTTTGAAGGTGTTATTTTGAAAGAGAATGGAGCATTTTATACAAGCGTTGAAGAATTCGCTGAATCGCATAAATTAAAAGTTAAGGAGTTAGAGCTAGGTTAATCGT
>JASLJC010000140.1 GCA_030152585.1 Savagea sp.
GTGAGTAGATTTCTAAGTTCATTCCTTGCATTTGTAAGCTTTGCTCGAAGTTTTGTACCATACGGTCTAATTCTGCTTCGATCATTTCTTCTGGAATTGACATTTCAGCATTGTCTGCTGCTTTTTTCACAACGATGTCCATTACCGCATTATCTGCTGCTTGCGTACGTTCTGTCTCCAATTGTTCTTTTACTTTCGCTTCAAGTTCTGCGACTGTTTGAACAGCTGGATCAATTTCGTTCGCTGTTTCATCGTTTAATTCAGGATATACTTTTTCTTTAATTTCGTGAACTGTCACTTTAAATGTTGCTTCTTTACCTGCAAGCTCTGCTGCATGGTATTCTTCAGGGAAGTTGACGACAACGTCTTTTTGTTCTCCTGCTTTCACACCTTCAAGTTGTTCTTCAAATCCTGGAATGAACGATCCTGAACCGATTGCTAAATCGTATCCTTCAGCTTTTCCACCTTCGAATGCTTCTCCGTCAACGAATCCTTCAAAGTCGATTGTTGCAACGTCTCCGTTTGCAACGACACCGTCTTCTTTAACAACCATTTCAACGAGTTGTTCTTGTTTCGTTTTAATTTGAGCATCTACATCTTCTGCTGTCACTTCTGTTGACATACGTTCAACGTCAAGACCTTTGTAGTCGCCAAGTTTTACTTCTGGTTTTACAACGACTGGTACTGTAAAGATGAAGTCTTTTCCTTTTTCAATTTGTTCAAAATCGATTGCACCGAAATCTGCTGGTACAACTGGAACGATTTTTGCTTCGTCTAATGCTGCTTCGTATGCCGTAGGAATCACATCGTTAATTGCTTCATTGTATAATGAACCTTCTCCTACAGCTTTATTGAACACTTTACGTGTAACTTTCCCTTTACGGAAACCCGGTACTTGTACATCTTTACGTACTTTTAAAAATGCACGGTCAAGCGCTGCTTCAAATTGTTCTGCAGGAACTGTAACTGTTAAAATTCCTTTATTCTCTTCTTGTTTTTCCCATTTAACTGACATGTAAAAAACCTCCGAATTCTTTCTTATAAGTATAGTATGTCAACGATTCTCTCACCATTGATAACCATTTCAGTATATCACAGTTTATCAATCTTTCAACAGATGTCTAACGTTCAGCTCTCTGTCATTTCATCGACTTCACGTAGATGCGCATATAATGGCGTATTTAAACTGTCTGTTCCTTCTAATAATTGTTCAACGTATACTTTGTAATGTTCGATTATTTCTTCTATTTCATTATCGAGCCATGTAAATGGATACGCATAAATCGCATATTTTTCAATAATTTGTTGAGCAAATTGTCTTTTTGTCGCTTCTTTTTCATAATAGTCATATAATCCACTTTGTACGGCTTGCACTCTTTCCTGTTCATGCGGCAGAGGCAATGTTGCAGGGACGACGGCAACTGTTTGCCCAAATTTTTCTACATTCATTTCATGTGAATATTGTAGTTTTTTCAATAAAATAAGCGCGTACGTATGAACGAACGGGTGAACAGAAGAAGACTTCACGATTTGTTGAAATAACGGTGCCGTTTGAGCCGTTAGTTTCTGTTCCATTTGTTGTAAACATTCAATCTGCTCTTCTGTCGTTTGAGATAAAAAAGTATAGACATCAAGAGTCGGAAGTAATTCTTCTTCATATCGTTTTTGTAAACGTCGATTCAAATCACGTAAGTATTCAAATTTTTTCATCATTTCTAACGGTATACTTCCTTCATCAAACATGCGAGCGATCATACGATTTACTTCTTCGTATTCCCTTAATTGAATACAAATGGTCACATACAATTCTACCGTTCCAGCATAGTGTGGCATGCCACGATGTGATTTTTCAATTAAAGGACGTATTACTTCTTTCGCTTCTTTATACGCTCTCATTTCATACAAGGCAATCGCATACGGACCGTAAAAAGATGTTTCATCTGGTCGAAGACGACGTGCTTTTTCAAAATAGTTAGCCGCTTCCTCATATTGAGAGACTTCAAACGCATCGAATGCATCATTAATCATTTTTTCATACGTTCCAGGAAATACAATGACATTTCCTTTTCGGTGAAGCGGACGTTTTTTTCTCATGCCGCTACCTCCTCTTTTTCTCTCCATTTTCTTTTCTATCCTACTATACAACAACATAGGATACACGTTCAAACTGCGCGAGGCGAAATTTATAAAAAGAAAAAGACATTTGAATGAGTCAAGCTTTCATTCAAATGTCTATTTTTTTTAAGTTATTTCTGTATACATTTTACACGATTACTTTTCCAAACAAATGAAAAAGTAACTTATTCTACAGCTTTAAACCAACGTTTTTGAGACATTTCAACGTAATTTGCAATCAATTGTTGCTGGACGATAAATGATAATGTAACAATTAATGTCGCTTCTGCAGAAAACGTCGTCGCAGCAATTCCCATCGCAATCGACAAGTTACGTAATGCCGTTCCATTAACGAATGCAATTCCATCATTACGATCGTAAAATTTCAATGCAAGATAAGTCGTAAGTGCAAATAAAATGGCATAAAACAGTAATAAGACGAGTAGTGAAACGACGATTAATCCTAAATTATTTTTAATGTTTGTCGCTCCCATACTAATACTAACAAATACAACATATAACATCGCCCAAATACTTAATGGGTTAAAATTCTTTTTAATTTTTTGATTAAACTGTTGAGGTGTTACTTTCATTAAAATTAGTTTATACGTTAAATGCCCTAAAATTAATGGAACAAAAACGATCACTAATATTTTTTTCATAATTCCGATAATACTAATTTCAACGTCTACGCCGCCTAACATGAAATATAAAAAGATAGGCGTTAACACTGCACCGAGCAATAGACCGATAACGGTCATTTTAACAGCCGCTTCTCCGTTTGCTCCTTGTAAACGTGTCCATGCAATCGTCATCCCACTTGTCGGTAATAATGCAATTAGTGCTAAACCTGCATATAGTTGTGGATAGTCTTTTAAAAATAAAAATCCAATCGCTACTGTAATAAGGGGAATCGCGATAAAGTTAAATAACATTGCACTCGTGACGAGTTTTGCCCCCTTCGTTGACAGTAAACTTTTGAAATTAATACCAATCATCGTCGCGTAAATCATCGTAATCGTACCGATCATTAACGTTCCTTTTAATACAGATGTATCCCATTTTAAACCGACTAAAAATCCGATAATTAAAACGAGTGGCACACTATACGATAAATATTTTGCAGGTGCACGATAAATCTTCATCATCGTACTCATTTTTTATCATCCTTCCTATTTTTCTTTTTACTATTTTACCTTGGGGGGTATGTGAAAACGAAATAAAAAAAGTACCCCTACCGGTTACCGTTATTTTATAGTATAATCGGAACCTTTACGAATAGAAACCTTTTTGCTTTCATTCATACAAAAAAAGATTCATTTTTTCAAGAACTCGACACTTTTTCATCTAAAAAAAGACTAAACTGTCCTTGTTTCTGAACGTTTAGTCTCGATTCGATTTTTATTTTTTCATTTCTTCTATAAATGCAGTCATTTGAGGTGTCATCCATTTTTTTTCATGAACGAGCAATTGACGTTCCATCGTAATATTTGGTGCATCTGTAATAACTTCATATAAAATAGAATGGGCTAATGCATCTCGTACAGTAAACTTCGGTAAAAATGAAATACCGAGGCCATCTTTTAATAGTTGGCTAATCATTTGAGTATTTCCGATTTCTAACATCGGATGAATACTTAACGACCGTTCCGCTAAAACTTTTTCTAATACAGCTTGATAACTTACGCCACGTTCCGTTAAAATAAAGGATTCTTGAATGAGCATTTCAAGAGGGACTGTGAGATGTTCCTCCCACTTTTTTTCTCCACTGACAAAAATAATTTCTTCTCGTTCCGCAATCAGTTTCACCCACTCTTCTCCGTATACCGGATCATCTAATGTATAGACGAGATCGAGTTCATTTCCTTTTAATGCAAGTAACATTTCATCTGTCGCTTTTTCAGTTTCGATTACGACTTCTACTTTCGGATAACGTGCATGAAATTGTTTTAATCGAGGAACGATGATTGAATGGGCAACCGATTCTGCACACCCAATACGTAACGGTCCACTCGGCTCTTCATCGTGAGCGAAATGTTTCGCCTCATGCATTGCGCGAATAATTCGTTGTGCATGTGGAATAAACGCCTGACCGTGCGAAGTAAGTTGTACACTTCTTCCAATACGATCAAACAATTGTACTTCTAGTGATGTTTCTAAATTTTTCATTTGTACAGTGACAGTCGATTGCGAATAGCCTAGCTGTTCCGCCGCTTTCGAAAAACTTCCTGCTGTCACGATTTTTAAAAACGTATTCAATTGTACAAAATCCATATCGTTCACTCATTTCTTTTTTCTACTTCATCTAGTATACAAAAAGAAAACGGGAATGAAAATAAAAGGTTTTACAAATTCATACCGTTCTTTTTATCATTTTATACTCATGTCTGACGTACATTTTTATGCGCAACATTCCGTACAGATTAGCGGACGCTTGCGAATTTGAGCATTCTCTCAATGTCCATCAAAAAAACTTGCTTAGAAAATTGGTAGCGAATTTCACGTCTTGTATGCGTACAAATTGTGTAGAAACCTCAACATATATTATAGAACCTATAAAAATCAATAAAACCCAGTACCCACTTATTTCAAAATAAATGGATACTAGGTTTTTATTTGGCTAGGTTTTAGCTTAGCCCCTTTTTTCTACTTTAGAGAAACTCTTTCATATGCGGTTGCATTTTGTACGTTTCATCTGTTTGAACGATCGCATCTTTTTCGAGTAAGTCACGCAATGTGCTACGTACTTTAAAAATCGGAAGTTTTGTTTCACGTTCAATTTCTTGTTCAGTCCGCGCTTCTGTTTCAATCGTAAGTAAAATTTGACGTGCGCTTTCTGCTAATTCTCCTTTAGGTGTTCCACATGCCATGGTAACCTCTCCTTTTGTATCGGAATTTCGGAGTTACGAATTAAAGCTCTTTCGTACAGAAGTAGAAGTCTTTGCACTCGTACTCTGGATTGTTCATACGTTCTGCTGCTAATTCTTGTGTTGGCGCTGGTGGTACGATGACGCGCTCACCTTTCGTCCAGTTTGCAGGTGTTGCAATTGAGTGCTCATCTGCTGTTTGTAAAGCTGTAAGTAAACGTAAAATTTCGTCCATATTACGTCCGATTGCAGATGGGTAATAAATAATCGCACGAACTGTTTGTTCTGGATCCATGATGAATACAGCACGTGATGTTTCTGTGTCGCTCTCATCCGGCATGATCATACCAAATTTATGCGCAACATCCATTGTTAAGTCTGCAATGACTGGGAATTCGATTTCTACGCCGAATTTTTCTTCGATGTTACGTACCCATGCGATATGTGAGTGAACGCTGTCGATTGAAAGACCGAGTAATTCTGTGTTCATTTCACGGAGTTGTGGATACATG
>JASLJC010000043.1 GCA_030152585.1 Savagea sp.
AAATACGATATCGACGAGCGATAGTTGTTCCGTTACTTGACGACGTGCTTTTGCCATATGTCCAGGAAACCATTGAATCGTCATATTCTCACCTCTTTGTAATTGTCTACATCGATGAAAAAGCATTTGCTATGCAAATGCTCCTTCATCAATGTACAATGCCTGCATTGTGCATCGGCCAAAATATAAATTTCGTTTTTCCGATGACTTCTTCCATCGGAACGACACCGATGTGTCGCGAGTCTTTACTATTTTTTCGGTTATCTCCCATTACGAAGAGATGACCTTCTGGTACTGTATCTTGACCTATGAAGTCACGTAATGTGAAATCTCCTGTTAACAATTGATCGTCTAACACTTTATGTTGTTCTAAATACGGTTCGTCATACGCTTCACCATTAATATATAAAACGTCATCACGATACTCAATCGTATCTCCCGGTAAGCCGATTACACGCTTAATATATTTTTCTTCTTCGTTCGCGTTAAAAACGACGATATCAAAATGTTTCGGTTCACCGATACGATAACTCATTTTATTAACAATCATACGGTCACTATTTTCTAATGTTGGCATCATCGATATTCCGTCTACGAGTACGGCAGAAACGAAAAAGATGCGAATGACGGTTACAAGTATAAGGGCAAATATAATTGCTTTTAACCATTCGAGCCATTCATTTTTTTCGACTTTTTCTTCCTTTTCTTCTGTCATCGCTTTCCCCCCTCATTCCACTAGATTTACAAGCAAACCCGCTTCCTTTTTACAATACACCGTTTTTCAATATAAAGAAAGGAGACCTTACGCAAGGTCTCCTTTTTCTCATCTTAGTCTTCTTTACGTGTGCTTTCTTTAATACGTGCTGATTTCCCTTGACGCTCACGTAAGTAGTATAATTTTGAACGACGTACTTTACCACGGCGTGTTACTTCAATTTGTGCAAGCTTTGGTGAATGTACAGGGAATGTACGTTCAACACCTACACCATTTGAAATTTTACGAACTGTGAATGTTTCGCTAATGCCTTGTCCACGGCGACGAATAACGACACCTTCGAAAAGCTGGATACGCTCACGGTCACCTTCTACAATTTTCACGTGAAGACGAACTGCATCTCCTGAACGGAATTTCGGAATGTCTGTACGTAATTGATCTTTTGTTAATTCTTCGATAATGTTTGTCATAACTTCTATCTCCTTGTCCTAGATGTTCTTGCAACCTTTACTGTTTCGCAGCGGAACACCCGTCATTTCGGTGCTTTTCGCACACGCTAAACTATATCATAGAGATTTTTACTTTTCAACCTTTTTCGTTTCCTTTTCAATCTCTACTAACATTTGTTGATCCTCTTCTGTTAGAGGGTAATTTTCTAGTAAATCTGGTCGACGTTGATATGTCCGTTTGAGCGACTCGTAACGACGCCATGCCGCGATTTTAGCATGATCTCCTGATAAAAGTACTTCTGGCACATTCAACCCTTTATACGACGCTGGACGCGTATATTGTGGGTGCTCTAATAAACCCGTTGAAAATGAATCATCTTTCGGCGATACTTCATTACCTAACACATCAGGTAATAAGCGGACGACTGCGTCAATCATCGTCATCGCAGCTAATTCGCCTCCCGTTAAAACGAAATCACCGAGTGATAACTCATCCGTGACAAGATGCTCCCGAATCCGTTCATCATATCCTTCATAATGGCCACAAAGAAAAATCAATTCTTCTTCTTTCGCTAATTCTTCTGCCTTTTGCTGCGTAAATCGTTCTCCTTGTGGACACATTAATAAAACGCGTGGTGCGCGGTTTGTCTTCTTCTTTGTCGCTTCTACTGCTTCAAATAATGGCTCTGGCTTTAATACCATCCCCGCCCCACCACCATACGGATAATCGTCTACTTTTTTATGTTTATTCGTTGAATATTCTCGGAAATTCACGATATCAAATGTCACCGCTCGTTCTTCTTGTGCACGTTTCATCATAGAAGAGTGAAGGACGCCGTCAAACATTTCTGGAAATAACGTCAAAACACGAATGTTCATTCTGTTAACAACCCTTCTAAAACATCGATAACGACTCGTTTATTCGCTACATCTACTTCTTTTACAACATCTCGAATAAACGGAATATAATGATTTTTCCCATTCACGCCTTTTACTTCCCAGACGTCGTTTGCACCGGTTTCTAAAATATCACTCACTTCACCTATCGTTTCATTATTTAATGATACGACTGTACATCCTAAAATATCGTGATAGTAAAATGAATTTTCTTGTAACGGCTTCACTTGTTGTTTCAAAATAAATAATGTAAGTCCTTTGTAACGTTCGACATCTTCAATCGTCGGATGATTTTCAAAAGCGACGAGTTGAAACTGTTTATGCGGACGTCCACTACGCACTTCAATTTCTACCTTTTCGCCGTCACGTGTTCCGATAAATAAAATCGAACCGGGACTAAATCGTTCTTCAGGGAAATCCGTTTGACTCATCACGCGAACTTCACCTTTGATACCGTGTGTATTTACAATTTGACCTACTTCTAAAAACTCCATTTGTCCACCTTCTTTCTTTTATTAAACAAAAAGCAGAATAGCCCGAGAGCTATTCTGCTTTTTGCATCATCTAAGCATAATGCTTAAATTATTTGTTTTTTGATTCATGGTATGTTTTCATGATGCCTTTGTCTGATAAAAGTTTATGAACTGTATCTGACGGTTTCGCACCGTTGTTTAACCATTTTAATGCAAGCTCTTCATCAATTTTTACTTCTGATGGTTGCGCTAATGGATTGTATGTTCCGATCGTCTCGATTGGACGGCTCGTTAATGCTGTACGTGAATCTGCAACTACGATACGGTAGAAAGGATTCTTTTTAGCACCCATACGTTTTAAACGAATTTTTACTGACATGTATATTACACCTCCGAATAGTTTCACACAATTAAGTATGTTATCAGCTTTTTTTTTGTTTGTAAAGGCTTTTCTCTTAACACCTTAAAATTTATTTAAAAAATGAATCAAAACTTGGGAAATTCATTTTCTTTTTCCCTTTTTGCATGCCGGTCATTTTTTTCATCATTTTTTTCATTTCGTTAAATTGTTTTAATAAACGATTCACTTGCTGCAAAGAAGTACCTGAACCTTGTGCGACACGTTTACGACGACTTGCATTCATAATGTTTGGCTCTGTTCGTTCTTCAGGTGTCATCGATTTAATAATCGCTTCAATTTGTGCCATTTGACCTTCGTCTACTTGAACATTGTCGAGCCCTTTCATCTTGTTAATTCCTGGGATCATGCCGAGTAATTCATCGAGGGGACCCATTTTTTTCACTTGATCGAGCTGTTCTAAAAAGTCGTCTAACGTAAACGTTTGGTTCATTAACTTTTCTTCCATCTCTTTCGCTTTCTCTTCATCGACGTTCGCTTGTGCTTTTTCAATTAAACTCATAACGTCGCCCATTCCGAGAATTCGTGAAGCCATTCGTTCCGGATGGAAAGCATCTAACGCATCCATTTTTTCACCCATACCGACAAATTTGATCGGCTTTTCTGTTACTGCACGAATCGAAAGTGCTGCTCCTCCTCGTGTATCTCCGTCTAATTTCGTTAAGACGACTCCTGTAATACCGAGTGCATCATCAAAGCTTTTTGCAACATTTACTGCATCTTGTCCTGTCATCGCGTCCACAACGAGTAAAATCTCATCCGGTTCTGCTAATGCTTTAATGTCTTTTAATTCTTGCATTAACGTTTCGTCAACGTGTAAACGCCCTGCAGTGTCAATGATAACCACATCTTGATGGTCTTCTTTTGCTTTTTCTAATGCTTGACGTGTAATTTCAACTGGCGAAACATCTGAACCGAGTGAAAATACAGGCATCGTCAACTGTTTTCCTAACGTCTCTAGTTGATCAATTGCAGCAGGACGATAAATATCTGCAGCAACGAGGAGCGGTTTTTTATTATGCTTTTTTCGAACGTGTGTCGCAATTTTCCCTGTCGTCGTCGTTTTTCCTGCTCCTTGTAAACCGACCATCATAATAACTGTCGGCGACTTACGAGCAAACTGAATCGGTGTTTCTTCGCCTCCCATTAAAGTCGTCAATTCATCTTTTACAACTTTCACGACTTGTTGTCCTGGCGTTAAACTATCCATTACTTCTTGCCCAACTGCGCGTTCGCTTACTTTTTTCACGAAATTTTTGACGACTTTTAAGTTAACGTCTGCCTCAATAAGGGCAAAACGAACTTCACGCATCATTTCTTTTACATCTGCTTCGCTTACTTTACCTTTACCAGTAATTTTTTTCATCGTTTCTTGAAGTCGTTCGGCTAATCCTTCAAATGCCATGTAAGGAATCCTCCCTTTTATTCGTAACGTTTTAATTGGTCGATTAACATATGGACGTCTCTACTCACTTCCGCATCTTGTAACGTACGCTCGAGCTCTTCTATCGTTTCCATTCGCTTTTCAAACCGTTCAAACAATTGTAATTTTGATTCATACTCTTCTAACATTTTTTCTGTCCGCTTTACATTATCATAAATCGCTTGACGTGAAACGTTATGAATGTCGGCAATTTCACCTAGTGATAAGTCTTCTAAATAATAAGCATTCATATACGTTCGTTGCTTATCCGTTAAAAGCGAATGATAAAAGTCGAAGAGGAAGTTAATTCTCGTCGTTTTTTCTAACATGAAGTTCCCTCCCTCTTACGATTTGTAGTCATCGTATGATGAACATTGTCATGTGTCAAGGATTACTCCTTGTCTTCTTGTTGCATTTCCATTTCTAATCCGTCGGCGAACAAGCCGTATACGTATTTATCAGGATCAAATGGTTGTAAGTCGTCAATTCCTTCTCCAAGACCGACATATTTCACTGGAATGTTCATACTTTTTCGAATAGCTAAAACGATTCCACCTTTTGCTGTACCGTCTAATTTCGTTAAAACGATTCCTGTCACATTCGTCGCTTCTTTAAACGTTTCAGCTTGGCGTAAAGCATTTTGACCAGTCGTTGCATCGAGAGCAAGGAGTACTTCATGGGGTGCGCCTGGAATTTCACGCCCGATTACTTTATGAATTTTTTCAAGTTCGTTCATTAAGTTCACTTTGTTTTGTAATCGACCCGCTGTATCACAAATTAATACGTCGACATTACTTTTCTTCGCTGCTTGAATAGCATCGAACATCACTGCTGCTGGATCTGCTCCTTCACCTTGACGAATGACATCGACTCCGTTACGCTCTCCCCAAACGACGAGCTGTTCTACTGCACCTGCACGGAACGTATCACCCGCTGCGAGCATCACTGTTTTCCCTTGTTGTTGTAAACGTTTTGTCAACTTACCAATCGTCGTCGTTTTTCCGACACCATTGACGCCGACCATTAAAATGACCGTCATACCATCTGCTTGAAGATTTAACGTCATATCTTCTTCAGTGCCCGCTTCATTATAAATTTCAACGAGTTTTTCTGAAATGAGCGACTGCATACGTGATGTATCTTTAATATTTTGACGTTTCACTTCCATTTTTAATTCATCGACGAGTTCCATTACAGTTTCAAAACCGACGTCTGCTTGTAACAGTACCTCTTCTAACTCTTCAAAAAATTCCTCATCCACTTCTCGGAAATTTGCTACGAGATCATTAATTTTTGAAGTGAAACTATCTCGTGTTTTTTCAAGACCTGCTTTAAATTTTCCAAATAACGACAGCTCTTTTTCTTGTTCTCCTTGCTCTTCTTGCTCTTTTTGTTCTTCTTGCTCTTTTTGTTTTTCTTGTCCCTCTTGTTGTTCGACAATTTTTTCTGCAACGACTACTTCCGTTTTTTCTTCTACTATTTCTTTCTTTTCTTCTTCAAGAGGTTCTTCTTTTACTTGTTCTTCTTCAAGTTCTTCTTCTCGAACTTCTTCTTTCGGTTCCTCTTTCTTTCCGATAAACGTTTCTTTTAATCGTTTAAAAAATGACATCTTTTCTCATCCTTTATTTTCATATTGTTCTAGTTCTGATAATTGAACAGATAATAATTTAGAGACACCGGACTCTTGCATCGTCACACCATACAACACATCTGCTCCTTCCATCGTACCTTTCCGATGGGTAATGACGATAAACTGCGTCTCATCAGCAAATGTATTTAAATAATGACTATATCGCGTAACATTCGCTTCATCCAGTGCCGCTTCTACTTCGTCTAAAATACAAAATGGTACAGGTCGAACTTCAATCATCGCAAAAAGTAGCGTAATAGCAGTGAGGGCACGTTCTCCCCCTGATAACAACCTTAAATTTTGCAATTTCTTCCCGGGCGGTCGAGCAACAATCTCTACACCTGTTGTTAATAATGAGTGAGGATTCGTTAACTGTAAATCCGCTTCTCCGCCTCCAAACATTTGACGAAACACTTGTTGAAATTGATGACGAATCGCACCGAATGTTACAGAAAATCGTTCTGTCATTTCTTCATCCATCTCGTCCATCGCTTCAAGTAACGTCTCTTTCGCTTCGACTAAGTCATTACGTTGCGTCGTCAAAAATGTATGACGCTCGAGCACTTCTTCATATTCTGTAATGGCTAACGGATTTACTGCGCCGACTTGTTTTCGTTCTCGTTCATATTGAGCGAGTTGTTCGCTCGCTTTCACTCGATCGAACTGTTCATCTGGTCGTTCCAACGTCGTTGCACTATATTTCATTTTTAACTGTTGCATGACGTGTTGGAAAGTCGTCGCACGCTTCGACCGCTCAACTTGCCATTCATTATATTTTTCTTCTTCTTTCGAAAACGAACGTTCGAGTACAGTGAGTGCTTCATTTTTGTCAATAAACTGTTGTTGCGTTTGTTCACGCGTCTGTTCTATTTGTTTTGCACGTTGCTCCCGTTCTTCGACATGACGTGTCCACAATTGAATAGCTGCTTCTATTTCTTCTCTGCTATGTTCTATTCCTTCTTCGCGCTCGATTTGCTGACGTTGTTTTTCAATTTCTTTTAGCGCCTTTTGTTCTTGACGACGTTCTTCAACGACTCGCTCATAGTTTTCTCGCTCGTATTTTAACTGCTGTTCTAACGTAACGTGTTCTTCACGCATTTTTTGGTGACGTTGCTCCATTTTTTTCTCTTCTTCTCGACTATTTTGTAGTCGTTTCTCGAGCGTTTCAATCATTACACGTGTTTTTTCTACTTTTTGTTGAACGGCTTCATGATCATTTCGTAACGTCCGTAATGCTTCTTTATTTTGAGCGACTGTTGCTTCTCGTTCAGATTTTTGATGTGTATAATGGTTCCAGTCTGCTTCAATCGTACGGTATTGAAATTGTAACTGTTGAAACGCTTCTTTTTTCTCTACCATTTCTTTTTGAATTTGTTCTACTTCTTCCTTTGCACGCAAATAATGTTCGAATGCAAGGGAAGTCGCACGATCTGTCGCTTCTGTTTTCTCTTTAGCACGTTGTAATGTCGTCGTAAATTGTGTCAATTGTTGAACCGTTTGATCGTATTCTGCTTTTTGGGTGAAAAGGGGCGACTGATTTCGTCGTGCTCCTCCCGATAACGAACCTCCCGCATAAATGACATCGCCATCTAAAGTGACAATTTTAAATTTATGATGGATCATTTTTGCAATCGTCGTCGCATCATCAATCGTTTGCGCAACGATAGTCGTACCGAGTAAATTTTGAATGACCCGTTCATATCGCTCGTCATATGATGCAAGTTGTGAAGCGATACCGACAAATCCTTCTACCGTTTGTAGCTTGTCAGCGATAGCGCGCGGTATGACACGTGGACGCATCGTATCGATTGGCAAAAATGTTGCACGTCCTTTATTCATTTTCTTTAAATGATAAATACTACGTTTGGCATCTTCTGTCGTTTGTACGACAATATGTTGCGCAGATGCACCGAGTGCTGTATCAAATGCGATTAAATAAGCATTTGGAATCGTTAACAATTGTGCAACAGCACCTTCAATCCCTATCAGCTGACCTTGTTCTGCAGCAAGTAAAATAGATTTAACACCTGCATAAAATCCTGATTTCTCCTGTTGCATACGTTCTAACACTTGTTTTCGTTGATTCAATTCATATACACGCTCTTGTGCTTGACGAAGTAATTGACGTTGTTCATTCACCGATGCTTCGTAACGTTCGAATGTCGTTTTTAACTTTTCTAATTGTTCACGTTGTGCAGAGTAATCCGTTTCGGTTTGTTGCAATAATTGACGCATCGCTTCTACTTCTTTTTGCGCTTCTTCATATTGCACCTTTAACGTTTCTTCTTTCGTTGTATCTGAAGGCGTAATACGTTGTTCTTTTTCTGTCTGTTCTTCGATCCATTGAATTCGATTTCGGATATTCGCTTCTTCGTTCAATACATCAATATAAATTGCCTTTTCCTGTTCTAATTGTGCTTCTATTTCTTCTACTGATTGATGCAAGGATTGACGAATTGCCTCCATTTGAACAGATAAAGCATGTAACGATTGTTGAATGTTTTCAACTCGTTGTTTTTTTTCATTTTCCTCTTGTCGCTTAAGTTGGAGCTTTCGTTCCACGTCTTGCAACGCTTGATGTAACCTTTCTTTATCTTCTGTCATTCGTTTTTCACGCTCGGAACGAACGAGGCGTTTTCCTTCCCAACGTTCAAGCGTCGTTTTCGCTTCGATTTGTTGCTCGTACAATGTAGAACGTTCCGCATCCAGTCGTTCTACTGTTTTTTCTAACGCCACAACTTCTTCTCTTAGTTGTCTCAATGTTTGTCGTTCTGCCTCGTGCTCAACTTTCCATTGGCGCTCTCGTTCATCTAATTGTTCAATTATAGCGTGTAACCGTAAAGCTTCATCAGTCAATAACGTTCGATCTAATGCTACGATCTTTTCATCAAGCACTTGTGCTTTTTTCGCCTGTTCTGCTTGTTTTTGTAAAGGTAACAATCGGCCATCCAATTCGTGCAAAATGTCTAATACGCGGTCTAGATGTTCCTTCGTATTTTCCAACTTACGCTCGGCATCTTTCTTTCTCGTCTTATACTTCAAAACACCTGCTGCTTCATCAAATATGAGACGTCGCTTTTCTGGAGGGCTATTTAATATTTCATCTACTCGCCCTTGTGAAATAATTGAAAATCCTGCTTTTCCAACACCTGAATCAATAAATAAATCGGTAATATCTTTTAAACGACATTTTTCGCCATTTAAATAATACTCACTCTCTCCACTTCGGTAAACGATACGTGTAACTCTTACTTCAGGGTGTGCAAACGGAAATAAACTACTTGCATTATCGAGTACGAGCGTTACTTCAGCACGATTAGAACGTTTCCTCGTATCGCTACCTGAAAATATAATATCTTCCATCTTCGCCCCTCGTAATGATTTCGCTGACTGTTCTCCTAACACCCAACGAATCGCATCGATAATATTACTTTTCCCACTGCCGTTCGGCCCGACAACAGCTGTTATTCCTGGAACAAAATCTACGTTTGTTCGATCTGGAAACGATTTAAAGCCCTGAATTTCTAATTTTTTTAAAAACACGTTCAGCGCTCCTTTTCGATTTTTTCAATCTGGTGAATCGCTTGATGTGCGGCTTCTTGTTCGGCTTCTTTTTTTGAACGTCCTACACCTTTACCTAATATTTGTTCACCAATCCGAACAGTCGTAATGAACTTTTTCGCATGGGCTGGACCTTGCTCGTCTACAATTTCATATAATAAAGTTCCTTCGTTCTTTTGTTGAACGATTTCTTGTAATTGACTTTTATAATCCATCACATGCGAAAAAGCACCTTCTGCGATTTTCGGAAAGACGTACTTTTGTAAAAACGTAATGACTTTCGGCATTCCTTGGTCTAAATAAAGCGCACCGATAAACGCTTCAAAAACATCGGCAAGTAAAGCGGGGCGTTCGCGTCCTCCTGTTAATTCTTCACCTTTTCCGAGTAAAATATAACGACCGAATGATAATTCTTTTGAAAATTGAACGAGTGAACTTTCGCAAACGACGGCTGCTCGCAACTTCGTTAACTCTCCTTCGCTCATCGTCGGTTCATGCCCGTACAAATATTGAGATACACCGAGCTCTAAAACAGCATCTCCTAAAAATTCAAGTCGTTCGTTGTCTGAATATGGACGATTTCGATGTTCGTTGACATACGACGAGTGAGTAAAGGCATTGTATAGTAAAGAAACGTCTGTAAAATCGATTGCTAACTGTCGTTGCAACTCATCAAATTTTTGTGCTGTCTCTTCTGGTAATGATATGCGCGATGAACGCGCTTTTGCTTTTTCTGTAGAGCGCATAGTCGGTTCTTCCTTTCTGAAAACTAATATCTGTTTCATTTTACATCGTTCTTTCGTTCGTTGCAAAAAAAGGTCGGTTTTTCCTTCTTTCTAACGAAAGAAAAGAAGATTTCACGTTCGACGAATGTCGAATGAAATCTTCCTTTTTTTCTCGATTACTGTAAGTTTTCATCGATATATTTCACAGCGTCTCCGACAGTTTGAAGCTTTTCAGCATCTTCATCTGAGATTTCTGTTTTAAATTCTTCTTCAAGCTCCATGACGAGCTCTACTACGTCTAATGAATCGGCATCTAAATCTTCACGGAATGAAGCATCTTCTGTTACTTGGCTTTCATCTACTCCGAGACGATCGACGATTACTTTTGATACACGTTCGAATGTTGACATGACATTCACCTCCTTTTAAAAGAGTAATCAAATCGGACAAAAATAGCAACTGTTACTGCATTACCATACCGCCATCGACATGTAATGTTTGTCCGGTAATGTAACGTGCACTATTTGACAATAAAAATGCAACAGCTTCTGCTACATCTTCTGGTTGGCCAAGTGTACCTGCTGGGATAACATTTAACATCATTTCTTTTTGCTCATCTGTTAATACATCTGTCATATCAGTTTCGATAAATCCAGGAGCTACTGCGTTCACTTGAATATTACGACTTGCAAATTCGCGAGCTGTCGATTTCGTAAATCCGATCAATCCTGCTTTTGCCGCTGCGTAATTCGCTTGACCAGCATTTCCCATCACGCCGACTACCGATGCGATATTTACAATTTTCCCTTGTCTTTGGCGCATCATTTGACGTGAGACTGCTTTCGTCGTCACGTAAGCTCCTTTTAAATTAATACGTAATACGTCGTCCCAATCTTCTTCTTTTAAACGCATGACTAGCATATCACGTGT
>JASLJC010000112.1 GCA_030152585.1 Savagea sp.
TCAAATGCGAAGTAGTCTTCAGCGTCGCGATCGTTAACGATGATTTTTCCATCACCTGGTACGAGGCGGACACGAGCTACTGACGTTTTACGACGGCCTGTGCCGAAATATTGTACTTTAGTCAAAGGTTTTCCTCCTCTATATTAACCGCGAAGCTCATATGCTTCTGGTTTTTGTGCTGCGTGTGTATGTTCTGGTCCTGCAAATACGTGAAGTTTTTTGATCATTTTACGACCTAATGGTCCACGTGGAAGCATACCTTTTACTGCGAGTTCCATCATACGCTCTGGATTTTTCTCGAGCATTTCACCTGCAGTACGCTCTTTTAAGTTACCTGTGTAACCTGAGTGGCGGTAGTATTTTTTCTGTTGTAATTTATTACCTGATAATTGGATTTTATCAGCGTTTACGATGATGACGTGGTCGCCAGTGTCAACGTGCGGTGTGAACGTTGGTTTATGTTTACCACGTAAAAGTGTTGCAACTTCTGATGCGAGACGACCTAAAGTTTGTCCTTCAGCGTCTACTACGTACCAGTTGCGCTCTACTTCGTGAGCTTTTGCCATAAATGTTGTACGCATAATCGTTCCTCCTAAATATAAATACGAATCTGTTCCGTTTTCTCTATCCCTAAAACAATTAAAATTTACGGGGCTTAATTGTGGGGTTATCGAAATACCAACTCATATCATACGCTTTTCATCTTTGAAAGTCAAGATGATTTCATCTCTTTTCTTTGGGAATGTTTAACTTTTTTCGTACGTTACATTCATCAAGTATAAACCGTGTGCAGGCGCCGTTTTCCCTGCTTTTTTCCGGTCTTTCGCTGCGAAAATTTCCGGAATTTCTTCTCGTTTATTCCACCCTCGTCCGATCGCTAATAACATGCCCGCAATCGTCCGTACTTGATTGTATAAAAAGCCATCCCCTTCAATCGTCATATGAATCTCTTCTCCTACTCGTTCGACCGATAAATGACGAACGGTGCGAACGCGATTGTCCGTAGCCGTTTTCGAAGAACAAAAACTTGTAAAATCGTGCGTACCGACAAAACAATCCGTTGCTTGCTGCATTTTTTCAATGTCGGGTAGAAGTCGATCTAGATGGACCGATTGATGACGTTCAAATGGGCTATGTACGCGTGCTAGCGACCATTTGTAAAGATATGTTTTGCCCGTTGCATCGTACCGAGCATGAAAATCAGCCGGTACTTGCTCGACGTGTAATACGCGAACGTCTTTCGGGAGTAACGTATTCAATGCCACGACCCATCGATCGTTCGGAATAGTAAACGGTGTATCAAAATGAATCACTTGCCCTAATGCATGAACTCCGGCATCTGTGCGGCCACTCGCGACAGAATGAATACGTTCGTCACCTTTGTGCATTTTGACGAGCGCACGATCAACGACTTGTTGGACAGTACGTCCTTTCGGTTGCGATTGATACCCGAGAAATTCTGAGCCATCATAGGCAAGTATTGCTTTCATACGTTTCAAACGAGGTCATCCTTTCGTTCGGAGCCAATAGAGTGCCCCTGCAAAAATGAAGAAAATGACGAGGACGAGCGTATCTTGCCACTTCCATTTCAGTTGACGGTATTTCGTTCGTCCGTCTCCGCCTCGATACCCTCTCACTTCCATTGCCAATGCGAGATCTTCCGCACGTTGTACTGCGCTAATGAAAAGAGGTACGAGTAAAGGTACGACAGCTTGGAGACGCTCTTTTATCGACCCTGTCGTTAAATCAGATCCACGAGATAATTGCGCTTTAGCAATTTTATCTGTTTCATCCATTAACGTCGGAATAAACCGTAATGAAATCGACATCATTAAAGCGAGCTCGTGTACAGGTAATTTTAATTTTTTAAGTGGATGGAGTAACGTTTCTAATCCATCTGTAATCGAAATCGGTGATGTCGTTAACGTCAAGATCGTCGTCATTAAAATTAACGTTAAAAAACGAATCGAAATAAAAATACCTTGACGTAATCCTTCTTCATACACTTTAAAAAATCCCCATTCAAAAATTAAAGGACCTTCTCGTGTGAAGAAGAAATGCATTAAAAATGTAAAGACGATTAAAAATAAAATCGGCTTCAGTCCGTTTAATAAAAAAGACAGTTTTAAACGCGAAGCAAAAATCGTCAACAACGTGAAGCCGAGTAAAATAGTATACGTGACAGCATTGTTTGCTAAAAAGACAGCAATAATGAATAAAAAGACAAAAATTAGTTTCGTTCGCGGATCGAGTCGATGAACGAACGAATCGCCCGGAATGTAGCGACCGAGTATCATTTTATCAAGCACGTCGATCACCTACTACGTGTGCAATTTTTTGCGCCAACTCTTCTTCTGTCAACGGAACATCGCCGAGTGATTGGCCTGTTTTTTCTTCAAACTTTTTCGCAAAAGTGACCGTACGGGGGACTTCTAATCGATATTCGCGTAACGCTTCTTCTTTGGCAAACAGTTGTTTCGGCGTACCTTGCAATACGTTCGTCCCTTCATGCATAACGATGAGGTGATCAGCATATCGTGCGGCGTCTTCCATACTATGCGTAACGAGAACTGTCGTTAATTGTTCTTCTTCATGGAGACGCGCAAACAACTCCATAATTTCCTTTCGACCGCGCGGATCTAATCCTGCAGTCGGCTCGTCTAATACAAGGATTGACGGGCGAAAGGCAAGTACGCCTGCAATAGCTACACGACGCATTTGTCCTCCTGATAAATC
>JASLJC010000023.1 GCA_030152585.1 Savagea sp.
CGAGGGCATCTGTTGGGTAATAACGTTTGAACATTTCGCTATCTGTATTCGGCCAATCGAGTGTTGAAAATGGCCAAAGTGCACTTGAGAACCATGTATCTAATACGTCTGAATCTTGCGTCCAGTTTTCTTGATCTTCTGGTGCTTCCATTCCAACATACATTTCACCTGTTTCGTTATGGTACCACGCTGGAATACGATGTCCCCACCATAATTGACGGCTAATACACCAATCATGTACTTCATCCATCCAACGGAGATACGTTTTTTCGAAACGGTCTGGTACGAAGTTTACTTTCCCTTCTGTCTCTTGCGTGCGAATGGCTTCTTCTGCAAGTGGCGCCATTTTAACGAACCATTGGGTTGAAAGGTATGGCTCGACAACAGCTCCGCTGCGCTCTGAGTGTCCGACTGAATGTAAGTGGTCTTCAATTTCAAATAAAACGTCCATTTCTTGTAAATCTTTGACGATTTGTTTACGACATTCGAAACGGTCCATTCCTTCGTATTTCCCTGCACGTTGATTCATCGTACCGTCTTCATTCATGACGAGAATACGTGGTAAATCGTGACGGTTTCCAATTTCAAAGTCATTCGGGTCGTGTGCTGGTGTAATTTTGACAGCACCGCTTCCAAATTCCATATCGACATAGTCGTCTCCAACGATTGGAATTTCACGTCCGACAATTGGAAGAGTTACCGTTTTTCCAATTAAATGTTGATAACGTTCATCTTCTGGATGAACCGCAACAGCAGTATCTCCGAGCATCGTCTCAGGACGAGTCGTTGCAATTTCGATATATCCTGAACCGTCTGTTAATGGGTAACGCATATGATAAAATGCACCGTTTACATCTTTATGAATAACTTCAATATCTGATAATGCGGTTTTAGTTTGTGGATCCCAATTAATAATGTATTCCCCACGGTAAATAAGGCCTTTTTCATACATTTTAACGAACACGTGACGAACGGCTTCTGATAAACCTTCATCTAATGTGAAGCGCTCTTTTGAATAATCTAGACCGAGTCCGAGTTTCGCCCATTGTGCTCGAATATGCCCTGCATATTCTTCTTTCCATTCCCACGTTTTTTCAACGAACTTTTCACGTCCAAGGTCATAACGTGTTAGCCCTTCTTCACGTAGTTGCCCTTCAACACGGGCTTGTGTCGCAATACCGGCATGATCCATTCCCGGCAACCATAATGCATCATATCCTTGCATACGCTTCATACGAATTAAAATGTCTTGTAATGTCGTATCCCATGCATGCCCTAAATGAAGTTTACCTGTTACATTTGGTGGCGGAATTACAATCGTGTACGGGTCTTTTTCACTCGTCGGATCTGCTTCAAAATATTTTCCTTCGAGCCACCATTCATAACGTCCTTTTTCAACCGCTTGCGGATCATACTTCGGCGGCATTTGAATATTTTCTGTCATTGTTATCGACTCCTCTAATTTTATTTTTGGCAATAAAAAAAGCCCATCGTCATAAAAGGACGAAGGACATCTCGTGGTACCACCTTATTTTCTGCATACGAAAAAGATGCAGCTTCATAAGGATAACGGACCGACCGGCATAAACTACTCTTTTCATCTATGCTTGCTCGCAAGGTGACTTTCCGTTCCTCCCTTTAAGCTTTTTCACTAACCAAGCTCTCCCTAAAAAAGGTATAAAACGTACTCTTCCTTACTCAAACGCAAATTATTAATTTCTGTCTCATTATATCGGACAAATGAATAACCGTCAAACGTCTATTCCGAAACCGCCTACAATTCCGATAATTTCTTTACATCTTACGTACAGTTTTGAAAATCTATTATCTTATTCAAAAAAAGCTGCCGACTTTTAAATCGACAGCTTCTTTATTATTCATTTGCTAATTGTGCAAATACTTTATGGAACGCTTCAATTGTTTTTTCGACATGTTCTTCTGTATGTGCTGTCGATAAAAACATTCCTTCAAATTGTGAAGGTGGTAAATAAATACCTTCCTCTGCCATGAGACGATAATATTTTGCAAACAATTGTAAATCAGATGTACGTGCTTGATCATAATTTGTCACATCTTCGTTTGTAAAGAAGTAACCGATCATAGAGCCAGCACGGTTTACTGTATGCGGAATATTATATTTTGTCGCAGCAGCGCGGAACCCCTCTTCTAACATATCTCCTAGCTTCATAAAATGATCATATGATGCAGGTGTTAAACGTTTTAACGTTTCAATTCCTGCTGTCATCGCAAGAGGGTTACCTGACAATGTTCCTGCTTGATAGACATCACCTGCTGGTGCAATTCGTTCCATAATTTCGCGTTTACCACCGAATGCACCGACGGGTAATCCACCACCAATTACTTTTCCAAGACATGTAATGTCAGGCTCAACATTGAAATAACCTTGCGCACAATGATACCCGACACGGAACCCTGTCATTACTTCATCAAAAATGAGAAGTGAACCATATTGTTCTGTTACTTCACGAAGTCCTTCTAAAAACCCTTCTTGTGGAGGAACTACTCCCATATTTCCAGCAACAGGTTCTACAATAATAGCTGCAATATCTTGTCCGTGTTGCTTAAATACTTCGCGTACTGTATTTAAATCGTTGTATGCACACGTTACTGTATTTTTCGCAATCGATTCTGGTACTCCAGGGCTATCTGGTAAGCCGAGCGTTGCAACACCTGATCCTGCTTTGATTAATAATGAATCGTTATGTCCGTGGTAACAACCTTCAAACTTCATAATAATATTACGCCCTGTATAACCACGCGCTAAACGTAAAGCACTCATCGTCGCTTCTGTACCAGATGATGTCATACGAATCATTTCGATAGAAGGGACACGTTCTTGCACGAGCTTTGCTAATTCGTTCTCTTGCAATGTCGACGTACCAAAACTTGAGCCTTTCGCTGCTTGCTTTTGGATTGCTTCAACGACTTCGGGATGACTATGTCCAATGATGAGGGGTCCCCACGATAAAACGTAGTCGATATATTCATTCCCGTCAATATCTGTCATTATCGCCCCTTTTCCATGATCGATAAAAATCGGATCCATATCGACTGAACCGAAAGCTCGGACAGGTGAGTTTACTCCTCCTGGCATTAAATCGACTGCTTCTTTAAATGCTTCAATTGACTGTTCATAACGTTTCGTCATTTATGATTCTCCTTTAACCAGCGAGCAGCATCTTTTGCATGATAAGTCATTACAATATCTGCTCCTGCTCGCTTCATACTTAATAATGTTTCAAGAACGATCGCTTTTTCATCGACCCATCCTTGCAATGCCGCTGCTTTCACCATCGAATATTCTCCACTCACGTTGTAAGCAACGATCGGTTGTAACGTTTCATTTTTTACTTCTCGCATGACGTCTAAATAACTTAAAGCAGGCTTGACAATTAAAAAGTCTGCTCCCTCTTTTATATCAGAGTGTGCTTCTCGTAAAGCTTCACGACGATTCGCAGGATCCATTTGATACGTTTTGCGATCGCCAAACTGCGGCGTTGAATCTGCTGCATCTCGGAATGGTCCATAATAAGCAGAAGCATATTTCACAGCATAACTCATAATCGGAATGTTGACAAAACCTGCTTGATCAAGTGCTTGACGGATAACTGCGACGAAACCATCCATCATGTTACTTGGCGCAATAATATCTGCACCTGCTTTTGCTTGACTTACTGCTGTTTTTGCGAGCAATTCAAGCGATGGATCATTAACGACGTAATCTCCTTCTACAACGCCACAATGTCCATGATCTGTATATTGGCAAAGACACGTATCTGCAATAACGACAAGCTCTGGATATTTCTTTTTCGCCAAGCGCGTTGCACGTTGTACGATTCCATCTTCTGCATAAGCGCTCTGTCCACAAGCATCTTTCTCTTCCGGTACACCGAATAAAATAATAGATGGAATACCAAGTTCAACGACTTCTTCTAATTCTTTTTCGAACGTATCCAGTGAAAATTGATAAATATTCGGCATCGATGGAATTTCATTTTTTATCTCTTTTCCTTCTACGACGAAAATTGGGTAAATAAAATCTTCTACGTGTAATGTTGTTTCACGTACCATACTTCGTAAATTCGCAGTCGTACGTAGACGGCGATGACGATCAAATTGAATATCCATTATAAACTCCCTTTCGCTTGTACTATTTCTTCTACTAATGCTAACAATGTATATGTCGACGGCATATAATCGACTGGTCGACCGTATGAACGTAACGCACGTGCTGTTACATGGCCGATTGCTCCGATACGAAACGTCGTTGGAAATTGAAACGTTTCGAATTGCTTCACTGCAGAAGGACTTGCAAATAAAATGGTAACGTTACGTTCTGTTCGTATAATTTCACGTAACGTATCAAATGCACGATCGGTTGGTACCGTTTCATAAACCGTCCATTCATGCACTGTAAATGGTAACTGATCACGTAACAATGATCGAGCAAGTGTTCCTCTCAAAAAGACAACATCTACTTGTTCTTCTTTTCGTGGACGAAATTGCTTTACGAAAACGTCTGCACTAAATGTTTCAGGAATAAACGATACAGTAAAACCGATTTTTTCTAATGCGTTCGCTGTTTTCGTCCCAATTGCTGCAATTTTTCCTTGAAAATCCGTTGCTACGATCTTCAACATTTTCATTTTCTCTTCAAATGCACGAACAGAAGATTGACTCGTAAAAATGAGCCATGTCGCTGTCATGCACCGCTTCATATATGCTGCATCTTGTTCCGTATGGATGGACTTTGTCTCAATTAAAGGACAGGATACCGCACGTCCACCAAGTGATCGTACACGACGTAAAGGTTCTTCTGATTTTAAAGTACCAGTAAAAACGATCGTTTCATTTTGAAGTGGTGTACTATTTTTCATTCAAGTCTGCCATCACTTTCTCAATGACTTCACTTGCTCCTTCTGTACGCAATTGTGCCGCGACTTCTTTCCCTAACGTTACAGCATCTTGTTGTGATGATGTAAACTTATACACTTCTTCTGCGTCTGGACTTGCGACATATCCTGTCATCGTCACTTGACCGTCTTCATATTGAGCAAATCCTGCAATTGGCACTTGACAAGAACCATCCATTTCCGATAAAAAGGCACGTTCTGCTTCGACTTCTTGACGTGTTTTTTCATCTTCTACTTTCGCCAGTTCACGCAGCAACTCTTCATCATCAGCTCGACATTCTATCGCTAATGCTCCTTGACCGACAGCTGGAATACATGACGTTGGATCCATATATTCTGTTACAAGATCTTCTGGCCAACCCATTCGTTTCATACCTGCTGCTGCAAGTAAAATCGCATCATATTCACCTTCTTGTAATTTACGCAAACGTGTGTCGATATTTCCACGAATCCATTTAATTTCAATATCAGGACGGATTAACTTCAACTGTGAACTTCTTCTTAAACTTGACGTACCGACGATTGCTCCTGCTGGTAAGTCCATAAATTTCACGTGATTATTTGCAATGTACGCATCTCGCGGATCTTCACGTTTCGGAATACACCCGATCGTCAATCCTTCTGGGAGATGTGCTGGCATATCTTTCATACTATGTACCGCAAAATCGATTTCTCCATCAAATAATGCTTGTTGTATTTCTTTTACAAAAAGTCCCTTACCGCCTACTTTAGACAGTTGGACATGAATAATTTGGTCCCCTTTCGTTACAATTTCTTTAATTTCAAACTCAAAGGGTGCTCCTGCTTTTTTCATTTGTTCGATAAACCATTTCGTTTGCGTTAATGCTAATTTGCTTCGGCGTGAACCGACAACGATTTTTCTCATGAACGATTTCCTCCTTTAAAATTAAAGCCAATAGTGAAAAGATGACCATTGACTCGCAAAAAACAAATTCGCTAAGACGACAAAGTAGGCAATAATTACTGCCCATGCAAAATCATTTGCACGTAAAATACCGCGCTTTTTTAAATATAAAATAACAGTGTAAAAAAGAACGACAATGAATGAACCGATTACTTTCGTATCTATAATCGTCCATCGTTCAAACACGACATTCGCCCACTGTATACCTAATAATATACTAATGATTAACAATGGCAATCCTGCATACATCGACCATTTCATACCGAGCATCGTCTGATGTAAAGAAGGATAACGGTTAAATTGCTTCGTCCACACTTTTTTCTTAAGTAAATGATAAACGATTAAGTAAAGTGCAGCGAAGACGAAAGCTAGCGCAAAAGCGACGTACGATAACAATGCAAAGCTAATATGCACCGTCAATAAATCAGAAATTAATGCATCACTGATCGATGTAGAAGATTGCTTAATTTTTGCAAAAACGTATAGCGTCATAAATAAAAAACCGACGATATTCATAACAAAAAAACTAATGTTTTGCGTATGAAATAAATAAATGAGTAACGAAACGAGTAAAAGTAACCATGCGACGACATATACGCCATCTAATAGCGAATAAATCGGCCATTGCCCCGTCTCCCAAACTACATAAACGATTGTCGTCGTTTGCATAATGAACACAACCGTAAACAAAAATAGTGCGATACGATGAATGACCGTATTTCGTTTTGCATAATCCATAAAATAAAAGACGAGGCTCATCGCGTAAAGGATGATCATCCATTCGTCGAGCCTCGCCATTGTCATTTCAGTCATGTATCTCTACCTTTCATCCGACGTTACGTCGTTGAAATGTCGATTTCTCCATCAAGTGAAATTGCCAAACGCGCTTGACGATTTCGCTCTGCACGTTTAGCTAAACGTTCCTTCGCTTGAATCGCTAATGCTTCTTTCTGTTCTACAACTTCTTCTGAAATGCCAAAAATTTGTTCAAATAACTCGAGCTTTTCTTTCGCTCGACGATCGGTAGACAATTCTTTCACTTGTGTAATCGGATCGCGCAACAATTGATTGACGATTGATTTCGTATGTTTACGTACAATTTTTCTTTCACGTTCTGATAAGTCAGGTAACTTATTTTCAATACTTTCCATCGTCGTTTGTTGAATAACACTTGCCTTTTGGCGAAGGGCTACAATCAACGGTACGACACCAAGAGTGGCTACCCATTCATTAAAACGGATGACTTCTTCTTTTACGAACTCGCCAATTTGACGTGCCGCTTGCTGGCGTTCTGCTAAATTCGCTTCAACGATACCGTGTAAATCATCAATGTCATATAAGAAAACATTTTGTAAATTACCGATTTCAGGATCTAAATCACGAGGTACAGCGATATCGATCATAAATAATGGCTTTCCTTTACGTAAACGTTCGACAAATTGCATCAATTCTACATCGATTACATAATGATCTGCTCCTGTTGAGCTAATCAAAATGTCTGCATCGAGTAATGTACATTGTAACTCGCTCAACGGGCGTGCCTC
>JASLJC010000056.1 GCA_030152585.1 Savagea sp.
CCTTGATTGTTTTATCGCCACTTGAGTCTCCCTCTACATAGAGGGAGTGGATTGAAATGACGAAGAGCCGTTACAACCGATACTTAAAAACGTCTCCCTCTACATAGAGGGAGTGGATTGAAATAATGTGTGAGTGATACATATATGTTGTTTAAACAAGTCTCCCTCTACATAGAGGGAGTGGATTGAAATCTCGATCGCCACGTCGGTTATGAGGTTGTAATCGTGTCTCCCTCTACATAGAGGGAGTGGATTGAAATATGCAGAAGATGCGAACACTATGACACGTTAAGGGTCTCCCTCTACATAGAGGGAGTGGATTGAAATATTATAGTGATGTCGATCATTTGGAGTGGGAAGTTGCTACCGAATCGCTGGTTTTATCAAGTGCCTCTCATTCTTTTTATTTTCACCGTCATCGGGGTACTGTTATGGTTTAATGAACGAGCGGTACAATCAAATCATCATGAATAAAATAAAAAACGAGCCATCTTTTCTATTTAGTAAAGAAGACTCGTTTTTTATTTTATTTCGTATCGTCTTTTTTCTTTAAGTTATGAAAATATCCTGCTTGATAATCTCGAAATGTTTGACGGAGTTCGTCATCTGTCGTCATGACGAACGGGCCTCGTGCGGCAATCGTCTCATTCGTTGGTTTTCCTGAATACAGCAATATACGCATCTTTTCGTCTGCTTTTATTGTGACATGACCAGCTGTATCGAAGTGAGCAGCTTGATTTTGTTTTATTGGTATTTGTTCGTCTCCTACTGTACCTTTCCCTTCTAAAAGTACGATAAATGTTTTCCAGTCATGTGGAAGTTTCGTTGTCCATGTTGTCCCTTTTTCCATTGTTACTTCGTAAAAGCGAGTCGGTTGTACGAGCTTTGTCGGTGCTTGAGTCCCGTTATATTCTCCAGCAAAAATTCGAATATTAACGCCTCGTTCTTGGATGAGGGGCATCTGTTTATGATGTAAAGTTTGATAGTCACTTTCTCGCATTTTTTCTCGTTGCGGTAAGTTGATCCACAGTTGCAAAATTTCTGCACGCGTTCCAGGTGCAGGTTCTTCACTATGCAGTACGCCATGACCCGCCGTCATCCATTGGACGTCTCCTTTTTCAAGAATGCCTCCTCCATTGGCCGTGTCATGATGATAAACTGTACCGTTTAATACGTAAGTGACCGTTTCGATTCCACGGTGGGGATGTGGACCGAATGTCCCTTCTGGAAAATCGTCATGTGCTAAAAAGAGGAAAGGGTCGTGTTTCCCGATTTCATAAGGATCGAGTACCATACCTGCAATGTGACCGTTCGGACGTTCTGTATAATGAGTTGTTGTAATGGTAATAGACATTTCGTCATCTCCTTTTGTTGTCTTTTTATTATATATCACGAATTCAAGATAATTAAACAAAATGCTCTACAAGGTTTGAAAGAAAAAGAAATCGGTTATAAAAGAAGAAAGGAAAGGAAGGATGAAATGACAACATTTTATGAATTTACGATGCCGAATATTCGAGGAGAAGAAGTATCATTTGAACAATTTAAAGGAAAAGTTGTGCTCGTCGTAAATACGGCAAGTAAATGTGGATTTACCCCTCAATTTGAAGGTTTAGAACGTCTCTACGATCAATATAAAGAAAAAGGACTCGTTGTTTTAGGTTTTCCATGTAATCAATTTTCAAATCAAGACCCCGGTACAAACGAAGAGATTGAGTCATTTTGCCAATTGAATTACGGAGTAACATTTCCGATGTTTGCCAAAATCGATGTGAACGGTGAAGAAGAAGCGCCGTTATATACGTGGCTAAAAGAACAACAAGGTGGTATTTTTGGAGATGCGATTAAATGGAATTTCACTAAATTTTTAATCGATCAGCACGGTGAAGTAATAGACCGCTTCGCACCACAAACGAAGCCAGAAAGTATTGAAAAATCGGTTCAATTAGTATTACGGGATCATGAATAATTGCTTAGAGCAACGAGACATGCCATTGAACGAAATAGATGATTTATTCGAAGGAGCAGCGAGTGTAAAAAGTCGCTTTCCTTCTTTTTATTTGCACTTTTATGTAGACTTTCTGTCATACTCATTCGTTGTCTATAGTGAAGGGGGTGGAAAAGGTGCAAGAAGACTTATTTGCGACGTATTTAATGACACTTGGAGAAGAAGTATATCGTTTTTTAAGAAGTAAAGGTGCCACTCATGAAGAAGCAGAAGATAGTATTCAAAATACGATGTATAAAATGTATACATTAATTGAAACGATTGAAGCAGAATACGTTCGTCCTTGGTTTTTTCGTGTCGCATTAAACGATTTTATCGATGAAACGCGAAAACAAGCTCGTCATAATGTGTCTTTAACAGATGCCGTTACTGCTACCTATCCAGACCCTTCTGAGCCTTTCGATCACATTGTAAAAAAAGAAGAAATTGCGTATGTATTGCGCGATGTTAAACAAGAAGATCAAGAACTATTGATTTTGAAGTATTATTACGATTTAACGTATGACGAAATCGGCCAATTGTTGCAAATGAAACCGAAGACGATCAAACAAAAATTGTATCGAGTAAAAAAAGGACTCGTTCAAAAGGAGAGCAAATGATATGGATGTTAAAAAAGCAATGTCTCAAGCAAAACGTAAGCAAACGATGAAGATGATTGGTATCGCAATCGTAACAGTACTCGTACTCGTTCCGATAATGTACAAAGGAATGAATTACCTTTCAGGAAAACAAGCGACCAAAGCAAAAGAAGCAATCACTCTTCTTCACACAATCGGAGAGCCGAATATATCGATTGACGCGCATCATATTCAAAACAACTCTACATGGAGTGGTAATATCGTAACGAAACGATACAAAGAGGTAGAAGGATATATCGTACCGTGGGGAACGTTAGAAAGTTCATACAACTGGCGTAATATGTCGATCGACTTTGATTCAATCATGAATGGATGGTATACAACGGGGGATGCCAATTATAGTTATGATAAAAACACGAAACAAAAAGTAGCGAAATTTTATCATCCACAAATCGAAACATATGATGATGGAATTGTGAATGATATCGCAGCGGTTGCGACGTTAGATAACTATGTCGCTGAAATGGCGATTTCGTTTGATGATGTGTATCCGTTAGAAGACGTACTTCGTCAACTTCCTGCACAAGTCCACGTTCAATGGGTATATGTAGATAGCCCTGTGAAAGAAAATGGACGAATGATTAAAGAACAAATGGGACCGAATAGTAATGATATCTACGGCTTTACATTCGAAGAAGATGTTCAAGTTGCGTATAACACGTTTCAAAAAGCGATACGCGAGCAATTAGAGCGTACAGAAGAACCAGATGATGCGATGAAACGTATCGATCAATCGAAAAAAATCGAAACGCGTGGCTTAATGATTACAGGTAAAGCAAGCGATATGAAATTGTTAGAAGAGATACCATTTATTCGTGGTGCATCGGTCGGTGTCGTCGTTGAGATGAAACCTTATATGAACTAAAATAAAACATGTTATAGGAAAACGACCGCTCGTTGTTCTTGTAACATGTTTTTTAGATAAATGGCTTTACTTTTACACCGTTAAGCGTTAAACTATATTTAGTTAAACATTAAACGATAAAGGAGCATTCCATATGCGATTACAAAACAAAGTCGTACTAATTACAGGTGGAGCAGGTGGTATTGGACGAGGTATGGCGCTTGCGATGGCTAAAGAAGGAGCAAAAATCGTCATCGTAGACGTTAATACCGAAACAGGTGAGCAGACAGAACGAGAACTAAACGATATAACGGAAGCACGTTTTATCCAAGCAGACTTACTCGATCGTGCATCACTTCCTACACTCATTACAAAAACGGTTGAAACGTTCGGAAAATTAGATGTACTCGTAAATAACGCACACGCTTCAACACAACAAAAATTAATCGATACGACCGAACAACATCTTGATTTATCATTCGGTACAGGTTTTTATCCGACATTCATTCTTATGAAAGAAGCATACCCTCATTTAAAAGAAACCGAAGGAACAGTAATTAATTTTGCCAGTGGGGCTGGTATTGCAGGGAATATTATGCAAGGTGCTTACGCCGCAGCAAAAGAAGCTATCCGAGGTATCTCTCGTGTTGCAGCAAACGAATGGGGACCTGACAATATCAATGTTAACTTAATCTCGCCGATTGCGAATTCACCAGGCGTTCAACAATGGAAGCAAGCACAACCAGAAGCTTATGAAACGATGATTGAGAAAATTCCACTTCGTCGTCTCGGAGAATTAGAAGAAGACATTGGACGCGTTGCAGTCTTTCTCGCTAGTGAAGATGCACGCTATATCACTGGACAAACACTTATGGTAGACGGTGGAGCGATTCAGTTACGATGACAAATTTATTTCAACTCATTCGACAATCCGAACAAATTTCAAACGAGATGACGATTGCTTGGACGCGCCAATTTCCTCATGACCTTGGTGTTTCTGAAGCATTAATTTTATCATCTGTCGATGAAAAACCATCTAAACCGAGTGAACTTGCGCTTCAACACGGTTATACGAAGGCAGCGATTACAAACATTGCCGGCAAGCTTGAAAAAATCAACGCCGTAACAAAACGACCTGATCCAACAGATGGGCGCGCATTTCAGCTGCATATTACACCGACAGGTTCAAAAATATTAACGGATGCTAAAAAGGTAGGTCATACGTTACGTGAACACATTTTCACGCAATTAACGGAAGAGGAAAGAGCCCAGTTTTATACGATTCAAGAAAAATTGTTACGTATTTTACAACAAACGATTGACGAAAAAAATAATAGATAAGAAAAGAGCTTGAGTACATCCCTCAAGCTCTTTTTTATGTAATGTATGTAAAGGTTTTATATTTCGATTTAGTGGAATATACTTATATAAAAAAGAGTAGAAAGGGACAATGTCATGCGTACGTTTATTGGAGTTATTTTTTTATTTAGTTTACTTTACATATGGTATCGTCGCCAACAAAATGTAGGGAAAAAATGGGGAACGACAAGAGAAAATGAATATGCCGCAACATATTCATTACTTTATGATCGTTTCCGTGAAGCGATACAACATTATGATCCTCGTTTTATTTATTCGACGAATCAATTGCATCGTGAAGAAGTCGATACTATTTTGCGATATATTACGACATATAGTCGTTTTGAAACAAATATCGTCGATTGGACTATTCATGAAAGAGGAGCAGAAGGTGAAGTGTTTTTAACGTATACGCACCCTGTCGAAGAGATGAGAAGACGTCGTGCTTATGTACAAGAACAATTAATTCAAATAATACGTGAAACGACGCGATGGTTTGATCGAAAAGAAACGAAAATCGAAAAATTAATCGATTACATAACTATGACTTATACACCGACACATTCAAAATCTCATGAAAAGGATGAGTTATATACGTTATTATCAACAAAAGAAGGAAGTGATATCGCATTTGCTCATCTGTTCGTCGCTTTACTTGATATTCTTCACGTCGAAAACTATTTCGTACGAGGTCAAAAAGAAGGACGCCGAGCAGCGTGGAATTGTATCGCTTGGAAAAAAACGTATCGAATGATTGACCTAACTGCTCCGTCGGAAAAAATGGATCATTACGTATGGGATGATACACAATATCCATTGTAAAAAAAGAACGATACTTTTGGTCGTTTGATATGAAAACAACCGCGATTTTAGAACTAAAAAACTAAGCCACTTCATTCCGAGCAATATCGGACAAGATGGCTTAGTTTTTTTAATGGTCGATTTTGGAGGACATTTTCATATTCTTTTTTCCATCGCGACGATACGTAACCTATCGTTTCCTCTTCGTTCTTCCCACTCTTTCGTAATAATAAATCCTCTTTTTTTTATAAAAAGATATATTGTCTATCGTATGTGCACGGACGTGGCAACGAATAGAATGCAGTTGACGTGCAATAGCTTCTTTTTCGACTCGTCGGAGTAAATCAGTCGCGATATTTTGTTGGCGTGCTTCGGGAATAACGGCGAGCCGAAAAAAGTAAAGTGACTCGCCTTTCGTTTCGATACGAACGATGCCTCGTGGATTTTGTTTGGAATCGACGATATATTGAACGCCTCGCTCACGTTCATCTTCAATCGTTTGAATCGTTTCAGCTAATGCACTCGATGGAAGTAGTTCATCGGCATATTGTTGAAATGCCCGTTTTGTCAAAGATAAAATGAGTTCGTTCTCGATCATCGGCATGCTCCTTTAGTCGTTTTGTAACGTCTGCAATAGTTGATGAACAGCTCGTTCTTCATCTTGATAAAATAAACTCGCACGAACTGTTACGATACGCCAACCTGCTCGGCGTAACATCTGTTCAAATTGAAAATCTTGTAGTACGCCATTGCGATCAACGAAGTTTTCACTCGAGCGACAAAATACAGCTGTCCGGATTCCTTCTTTTTCAACGACGAGGTCTACAGACTGATCTGCAACAGGGAAATTCGGATAAACGAAATAATCATTCGCTATGAGTACGTTGTAAATATCGCGTTGGAATTGTGTCATCGAATTAACATTCTGTGTTTTTTGATCCAATGCTAGTGGGCTATGCATGTATGTCAACAACTGGCGTCGTAAACATTTTTCGTTTTTAATATGTTCGACTTGTACAGAATGAAACAACCACAATTGATCACGTGCTCGACTTGTTGCGACGTTATATCGTTCGTAAATATGTTTTTGCGTTTGTGCGCGTAAATTTTCATCTTTCGAGACGACCATTGATAAAAAGATAATATCGCGTTCATCTCCTTGGAAAGTATAAGCATCACCTGCTACGAGACGACGTTCTGCTAGAATATGTGGATCGACCTTTTTAAAAAGTTGCTCTTGTATATAGTTAGCTTGTTCTTTTCCTGTTAAAGAAATAATTCCAATCGTTTTATTTGCGTACGCAGGATTTTGTAAACAACGTAACACCTCTTCAACAATCGCCGCTGCTTCTCGTTTGTTCACTTGGTTTTCTCGTTTACCATCTTCGACAAAAGTCGTTCGAATAGGCAAGAGACGAGATTGATCGAAAAGGCGAAGTGGATAAAGACGTTGATCGCCGTCGTATGCAATTTTGTTGGAGAACTCAATAATTTCAGGCATACAACGGAAATGCTCTCGTAACGTTACAGTCTTTTGTAAAATTGTATGCGCAAAATCGAAATAAGAATTGTTTCGATCTAATTGATGTACGAATGGAAATTCAAAACCAGCAAAATATTTCTCTTTTAACTTATCTAAGTCATCTTGTCGAATACCGATATTTGAAGGGCTAATTTGTTTCGCATCTCCGACAACGACGAGTTGTTTTCCGATATAGTTAAGCAGTAAAGCATCGTGCCACGATTGACTCGCTTCATCGATAATGACGACATCAAACATTTCGGGTTCAATATCAAATTCATCGAACACTTGTGTTAACGGCATAATCCATGCTGGCACCGCGACTTGACACTCTTTCATATGATGTTTCGCTTGAATCATATGACGAGCAGCTTGTTTTCCAGTCGTTTCATTCGCGAGTCGTGCTGATTGTACCCACGCTTTTAAATGTTTCGCTGCATGAGAAGACATCGATTCAATTAAGTGAATCCATGCACGTTTTGCTCCTGCACGCGTCAACAATTGTTGGCGGCGTAAAAGTAATGTTTCGTAATGTCGCAAATAATCATTTTCGTCTCGTGTTGCATTTTTGGCAAGCCATTGCTTCGCTTCGTACCACTCTTTTGCTTTCGTCCAATCGTTCATACGTTCTTCCCACACAGGTTGAGTATATGTTGCTTCTACGGTTTGGAATAAGTGAGGTGTATGTCGCAATAATTGTTCCTTCGTTTGTTCGACATATAGACGTAATTCCCATAAATGTTCAGCTTCTTCGTACTTTTCAACGGCATGTTGAAAAGTTTGGAGATCGCGTTCTTGTAATGATTTTGCCATTTGTTGATACAACGGTGTCCGATCTAATTGGCTGCATCGGAACAACTCCGACGTAGCCGTTTCAATTGCCATCGTATCAAATTGCATTTCTTTTAATATGCGGACCGCTTTGACATTGCCATGTAATGTTCGAAGCGTAGACGCTCGTAAAGGTGAAAACTTCAAAAACTCATGAAGTTGGCGAAGTTCTTCTCGCCACGTTGCGAATTGAAGTACTTTACCTAATTCGAATACATACTGACGAATACGTTCGAGACAACGATCCAACTCATCCGATTGTGTGCAGAGCTCAGGAACAGTTTGTGTAATGATTTTTTGAGCTACTTTCGTCTTTGCAAAAGCATCAATTCGCTTTAACTGTTCAGCTGTATCGATAGGTCTACCGTTGTAACGAATCCGACTTAACTCTTCTTCATATGGCTTCACAAAGCGCGGAGTGAAAAGGAAACCTGTCAGCTTCCCACCGTTTCGAACGTATTGCATCAAATCTTCCGTCATCGCTTCTAAAGAAGCGTAGTCCATCTCTTCTGGAATAGAAACGAGACTTCGTTTAAACGATAATGTAAAACGTTCCATTTTTAACAATTCACGTTGTAATGTTTCGCGAATCGAATAAATCGAGGAAGTATCTTCATCAAACACTTCATCGACGAGTTGACCGATAGAAGGGTAAGCGTGAATCGCAAGCGATTGAAGTAAATCTTCTCCTTCTTTTAACATATGATCAAGACGTGTCAATTCCGCACTCGATAAATAAAGCAACTGTTCTTCTAATGCATCTTCCCGAATGTCGCGGTATGGTCGTAATTGCTCTTTCCATTTCATCTCTTTTCGAACGTGGTCGATAATAGATGGGAAATGAATCGACCGAGGTAACGGATCACCAAGTGGTAGTTGTGCATCAAGTCGATCGAGTTCTTTTTTTCGGGCGATGTACCGCTGAACGAACATTCGCTCTTGACGTGCAAAGTCGTATGAATCACTTAAAGGTGCTTCATACCAATCGAACCGATGAGCATTCGCTGCTACACGTTTTGCAATTTGTTCAGGTGTTCCACGGTAATTTTCAGTTAAATTCCAACGTTTGCCCTCTCTCGAACGCATCGATAAAATGTTTTCGACTATCGCAAGAATTTCGGTTTCTAATCGTTGAATTTGTTCGTCGTCAGATGCTACTTCACGTTTTAATTGATCAGTGTCGAGTGTATCTTTTTCATCGGCAATTGTTTTAACGACTTGGGTTAAATCTTCTAATGATGCTTGATCTTTTCCTAATTGTCGAACGATAAAAGATTGAAACTCTTCTGGTAGTTTATCTTTAATTACACGTAAAGCTTTTTGAGTTTCACTTGTAATGAGCACACGTTTTCCACTCGCCAATAAGTGAGCGGTAATATTAGCAATCGTATGCGTTTTTCCAGTGCCAGGTGGACCTTGGACTAATACGTTCGGCTCTTTTTCTAACCATGACATAATTCTTTTTTGTTCATCATTTGCAGGCAAAGGAAAATAGTAATGGGATGTTTCTTTTTTTGCCGTTGGAACAGGATCGATATTATCGAAAAGAGTTCGAATGTTTCGTGGTACGTCACTTACTTCTGCTTCTGCTAGCTGCTCTAAAATAACGGAGCATGCCCGCTGAAAACTTTTTTTCGAACGGGGCCGAACGATAATAGCAGGTGACAAAGAAATTATCGGGTCCTCTGAACGCTCGTTACGAACGCAATGATCCATTATTTCTCCATGTGGATGTAACGTATGAATAAATTGAGGAAGCCAATCGGTTGCAAAATGTTTCATCGTTTCCCAATCGAAAGGGCGTTCTAACTGTTCAGTAAGTGTATGATAATCTGGCCCTCCGATTTGATATTCAACCGGTAACATATCTTCTTCATATGCCCAATACGTGAGAGGTTGCACAGGGCAAACAGATAATGTGCCCGATGTGGAATCAAAATGGATTTCCCCTTCTACTGTCAAAACGTGACGAAGTGCTTTTACTTTGTCGAATCGTAGTAAACCAATCGCTAAGACAACTTCGTATAATTCGCCTTCTTTTTGCACTTTTTGATACGTTCTAAACAATTGATCATACATCGTACGATCTTCATGGAGACTTGGTTTAGGTATACGCCACCATAATTCATTCGTTAGTTCAGCTGCGTCTAACCAAAAAACCGCATCATATTGATCGATAGAACGTATCGTTTTTTCACGCATTTGTGAAATCGTTTGAATATATTGAATTAAACTGATCGCTTGTTGTTGGATAGGTAAAGTCACAGGCATTCATCCTTATTTCAAAATTTTATACTTTTGAGTTTGTCTTAGTATACCATGTTTTTATAATAGGGAAAATAAGCAGCAGCATGAGAATGACGCTTCAAATGAATGATGGAATCATCAAGAAAGTAACGAAAAGAATGGAGGATATAATAAAAAAAGGGAAAAAGAAGAACAATGTATTAAAATATGCTATAGTTAAGGTGATTTTTATACTAAAAGGAGGAAAAAAAGATGAGTAAAAATAAAATTGTAGCAAAAGCAAGTGGAAAATGGGAAGAAGGCGTCCGTACGTCGATTCAAATTCGTGACTTTTCCCCGATTATTGCTGATGAACCACCAGCACTCGGCGGAACAGATAAAGGACCGAACCCTGTAGAGTTTGTTTTGTCAGGACTCGTCGGTTGTAAATCAGTTATGACAGCCATTATCGCAAAAGAAATGGACTTTACATATGAAAGTGTTTCATTCGATGCTGAAGGTACATTAGACATGCGCGGTTTAATGGGATTCAAAGACGTATCACCTAACTTTGAAACAGCAACCGTTATAATCGAAATGAAAACATCAGAAACAGAAGAACGGATGCAAGAATTAATGGACCGTGTCGGCAGCCGTTGTCCTGTAATGGCACTGTTCACAGAATCCGGTATTCCAGTCGAAGTGAAATGGACATTAACTCGATAATCTATGATTGAAAACTACTTCGTCTATTGCTGCGGAGTAGTTTTTTTTACTGGCTAATGGAAATATAAGGAATAAGTCGCACACTTTAGAAGTTTACTCCTAGTTTTTTGAAATCAAAAATATACCAGATGAAGCATTTTTATTAAAAATGACGAACATCAGTAGTTTCTACATGCAAAACATGTCATGATACATGTAAAGATGTTCCAAACGTTTCATTTTTGTTATGATGAAGCGACTAACAACTAAAAATGACGTGAAGGAGTGGAGAATATTGAAAAAAGAACAATATATTACGTATGATGCTGTCGAGTTAGCAGGTCTCATTCGAGCAAAAGAAGTGAAGTCAAGCGAACTCGTTCAAGCGAGTATCGATCAATATGAAGCAGTAAATGGTACAGTGAATGCAGTTGTTCACCATCGTTTTGACCGAGCATTACACGAAGCAGATCGTGTTGAAGGAGGGCAACTACTCACTGGTGTTCCTTTTTTATTAAAAGATATTTCTCAATCGTTACAAGGAGAGCGTATTACGAGTGGTTCGCGTTTATTTTCGCAAAATAAAGCACCTCACACGTCTCACTTCGTCCGTGCGCTTCAAAAAGCAGGCCTCATTTTTACTGGATTTACGAACACGCCAGAATTTGCATTAAAAAACATTACCGAACCGAAATTGTTCGGGCCATCACGTAATCCTTGGAACCTTGAACATACACCAGGTGGTTCTAGTGGCGGAGCAACTGCTGCTGTCGCTAGCGGTATCGTCCCTGCTGCGGGAGCGAGCGATGGCGGAGGATCTATCCGCATTCCAGCGTCATTTACTGGATTGTTCGGATTAAAGCCGACACGTGGGCGTACAGCTGTAGGTCCTGGTGTTGGCCGTAACTGGCAAGGTGCAGCAGTCGATTTTGTCGTCAGTCGTTCGGTACGAGATAGTGCGGCATTACTCGATGCAACACAAACAGTACAACAAGGTGCTGCTTTCCACGTACCTTTGTACGAACCATCTTACTTGCAAACATTAAAACGACTTCCAACAGAGCCTCGTCGTATTGCTTATTCAATTGAATCACCGGTCGGCACACCTGTTTCAGAAGATGCGAGAAATGCAGTGTTTAAAGTATTGCAATTACTTGAACGAAACGGTCATATTGTAGAAGAAGTCGATCCGAATATTGATGGTGTACATCTTATGCAAAACTATTACTTAATGAACAGTGGCGAAATGGCTTCAGTTGTCGACACACTCGAAACGATGCTCAATCGTCCGCTTCGTCCAGACGAAGTCGAACTTGAAACGTGGATGTTAGCACATGCAGGAGAACATGTTTCAGCAAAAGAATATGCACAAAGTTTAAACGCATGGGACCAAGCAGCAATTGAAATGGCACATTTGCACGAAACATATGATTTTTATATTACGCCAACAACAGCCCATCCTGCACCGAAAGTAGGGGAACTTTCTCACTCTGAAGCGAGTGAAAAAGAGTACCGCGAAAAAATGGAACGAGCAACAAACTCGATAACGAAACAACAATTGTTATATGAAATGTTTGAGCCGAGCTTAGCGTATTCACCGTTTACACAACTTGCGAATTTAACAGGTCAACCGGCCATCTCTTTACCTGTACACGTTACTGCAGAAGGACTTCCAATTGGTGTTCAAGTAATGGCATCGAAAGGACATGAACATCGATTGCTTCAACTTGCTTCTTTCGTGGAAAGCTCAGATATATGGGTTGGGCAAAAAGGGAACCCTTATTTCGAATAAAACAAGAACATCCATAAGAGAGATAATACGAGCGAAACAGTCGAGAATGCTGTCGGTTCATGATATGATAATGAAAAATGTGAAACCGTTCACAAAAGGAGAGATGGTTATGCGTTATGTGATTGTAGGAGGCGACGCAGCGGGGATGAGTGCTGCAATGGAAATAACACGCCACGATCAAACAGCTGAAATTACGACACTTGAAAAAGGTCAAATTTATTCATACGGACAATGTGGACTTCCGTACGTACTCGATGGACGTATTCCGAAAGCAGAGCGTGTTATTGCGCGCCGAGCAGAAACATTTCGTGAAAAATATGGAATCGATGCTCGGACAGGTCATGAAGTGACAAAAGTCGATCCGAGCAAAAAAGAAGTATATGGAACGAATCATGAAACTGGTGAATCATTCGTCGTACCGTATGACCGTTTACTAATCGCAACGGGCGCATCGCCGCTTCTTCCAAATTGGGAAGGTATTGACTTAACAGGAATTCAGCCGTTTAAAGATATTCCATTAACGAAACAACTCGTATCCGCAATGGATCACGTTGAAACGATTACAGTTATTGGCGGCGGATATATTGGACTTGAAGTGGCCGAAGCGTTAACAAATGCAGGAAAACGTGTACGGATCATTCAACGAGGCGAGCGTGTTGCGAATATTTTCGATCCGTTCATTACTGAACAAATTGAAGGAAAAGCACGCGAAAAAGGAATCGAACTCTTATTAAATGAATCGGTTCAACGTTTCTCGGGTACAGACCGTGTTGAAAAAGTACATACTAACAAAGGAACGTACGAGACAGATTACGTCATCGTCGCTGTCGGTGTTCGTCCAGCGACACAGTTTATCGACATTCCGGAATTACATCGTTTACCAAACGGTGCGATCATTACGAACGAACGAATGGAGACGAATATACGAGACATTTACGCTGCAGGAGACTGTGCGTCTCAATTTCATCGTATAAAAGGAAAACATGACTACATCCCACTCGGTACAACAGCAAATAAACAAGGTCGCATTGCTGGTCTATCAATGGCTGGATGGGCAGCTCAGTTCAAAGGTGTTGTCGGCACATCGATTACTCAATTTTTCGATTTACAAATTGCCCGCACCGGATTGAACGAACGTGAAATCCAAGAAACGAAACGTCCTTACGATATGAAGCAACTGACAGCTTACCATATCGCAGGGTATTACCCAGATGCAGAAAAAATAACGGTTCGTCTCTATTACGATACACAAACACGAGACGTATTAGGCGCTCAAATCATTGGACGTGCAGGAGTCGATAAACGTACAGACGTCATCGCAACCGCTCTTTATGCTGGCTTGACGATTGACGAGCTATTAGATCTTGACTTATCTTATGCACCGCCATTTAACGGCGCGTGGGATCCGGTACAACAAATCGCCCGCCGTGTGCAACCGTAATAAACGTTATCTAAAAGACACTTCGATAAAGAGGTGTCTTTTTAGTTTTGATAATCATATGAAGACTTTCACATAATTTCATCATGAGGCTTACGATTATAGCTAATTGCAAATCTGTAAAGCGAACGAATAGATTTTATACTATTAAACCTTTACAATAAGAATAATTCAAACAAGAAAGTAGGCATTTACATGACATATATTACAAGTGAGTTAGATAAGTTTGCGATCGATGTGCAAGCATTAAAAGAAACATCGGACGATCCGTCGATTATGTTGCAATATTTATCGCAAGTGGCAATGGTTGAACGAGTAGAAGAAGGGATCCATTTGTCGCTACTTCTGCAAAGTCAAGATGTCATTACAGGATTTCAAGTGAAAGATGAGCGTGGAGAATGGGTCGCAGCGGTCGATGCTCATATTAACGAAG
>JASLJC010000082.1 GCA_030152585.1 Savagea sp.
AGGCGAACGAATCGATGTACAAATCGAACGAAAAGATAATCGTACGATTCTCGTTACACCTTCTTCTTACTTAGATGAAGGCACGTACCGCCTCACAGTGACACATTTCGTCCAAAACGCACAGAATCGTGCAATGAACGACGATCACACATTGTTTTTCAATGTTCGCCGGTAATTAAAAATGAACACCTAGTATCCTTTATATTTTTAAAAGGACTAGGTGTTTTTTTATTCAACATAAAATTGTATAATTTTACTTCCATTCTTCACACTTTTATAGTAAAATTTTCCTTACAGGAAATAAGATACTGATGGCACGCTATATGCAATGAAAGTTGCACGTATAGTGTAGACTCGTTATAACAAAGACGAGGATAGCACAATGCTTCAAAAACAGTTAGACCGAGTGACAGGTTATGCACAAATCCGACCGACTTCTACTATTTTTGTCGTAGATGGCACTACGTATAGTGTAGAAGGATCAAAAGTTCCGTCTAACGATTACAAACCGATTCAACAAGAGCTTGCTACGTCATTTATTAAAGCTGTTCAAAAGGCAACGAACGCTTTACATCAAGACGAAGCAACACAAAAAGAAGCAAGTCAACAATTGCAAAAAGCAAGTCAATCACTTACTGATAACTTCGATGTTGTCGGTATCCAGTAAGAGAGTTCAAGTAGAACGCATAACAAAACGCGTAGTTGAAGAAAACTTCAACTACGCGTTTTTTATTCATTAGTTTAAAATGTTGAGGTCGCTTGCGCGTACCCATCCACGGCCTGGTCCTGAGTCTTTGTCTGAAATGATTTGGTACCAGCCGTTTTGCTCTGCTGTGATGACGACAGGGTAGCCGAGGTTGCCGCTTGCGCCGCGGTCACGTGCTTTATATTTGTACAATACTTTGCTTGATGCTGATGGTTCTGTATAGACGTTGATCTCACGTGAGTGTGCTGTGACGCCGAGTGTATTCTCTTGGTAGTCACGGCCGCCGAGTGCTTGGTCCGCACGGTACATATGCGCTGCGATTTTCGCTCCCCAGTCTGGGTCTGATGCGTACATGACGTTGACACCGACTGATTTGTTTCCTGGAACGCCGCCGTTACTGTACATACCATTTGGTACGACGTATTTCGCATTCATATATTCATGAATGAATGCATCGACGCTGTAACGTGGTGCTGCGTATTTTGAACCGTCTCCTGGTGAGTTGTCAAATACGCGAATACCGAATAAGTTGTTTTTATTTTGTGCGTTCCAACTCATTCCGTAATCACTTTCGTGGATCGCTGCTCCTAAAATGAAGAGTGCGTTCACACGGTGTTTTGCTTCTGCTTCTTTTAAATACGTTCCTAAGCCTAACAATTTCGAGCGTTTCGATGCGTTTTTATATTTCGTAAATCCTAAACGTTCGCGTTCTTTTAACACTTGCTCGATATATGCATTTAACTCTTGTGCACTATAGTTCGTTTTCGAACGGATCGAGTTAAATTGGAAGTACGGATAATGTGTTCCGACTTTTTGACCGAGAACCGTATAGTAGTCAATACCATTAGCTGTGTAATATTTCATACCTGGTTTTAAAAATGTCGGCGCTGGTCCACCTTCATAAGAGACGAACTTTTTCGTCTGATAATTGTATACGTAATGGTGAATTTTTTCATTCACTACTTTTACGTGGTTTTGGACTTTAACCGGTGCTTTTTTAACGCTCGATTTTGCAACATAACCGATATGGTCTGCTACTTGTACTTTGTAGTAGTTGCGTCCATTTTCTAATACGTATAAACCGACTCCTGAAGAAACATACGTTAATTGATTGCGTAAGTTCGGCTCTTTAAAGATACGTACAGTTGCGCTCGTCGTTGACGGGACGTAAACGATGTCTGCACGTAAGAAAGCTGAACCTTGCGTATCTAATGACGTTGACGGTTGTTCGATTTCACCGCTTGGTGGTGTTACCGGACGCGGTGGTGTCGGTGTTGCTTCTGGTTTCTCTTCGACTTCTGGACGTTCTGGTTGTTCTCCACTATCGAGAACCGCATCTCCTTCTGGAAGTTCTTCAATCGCATCGACGAGACGGTTTAATGCCGCTGCGACTTGATCACGTTGCGTCAATCCTGTCGGGTTGAAGACGATTCCTTCTGCTGTTTTTCCTGTTCCGTTGATGACGCCTACTTTATTTAAAAGTAACGCATCGCGCGCACCATTTGGTGTTAAAAAGAGTGAGCGGTCTGCAATGTCTACATCTTCAACTTCTGGTAATTCTACCGGTTGTGAGCGTAACACTTTCGCAAGTGTAATGATCATCTGTTCACGCGTTAACGTATCGTGTGGGTTGAACATATTGTTCGCTCCACCTTGCATATATTTCGCTTCATACACAGCGCCGATTTCTTTCGCTAACTTCATATTGTCTGATACATCGACAAATGGAGCGTTTGTGGACGGTTTTAAATCCATCGCACGTGATAAAATCGCTGCGAACTGTTGACGAGACACTTTTTCTTTCGGACGAATCGAACCGTCTGGATATCCTTTAATATATCCGCGTTCAATCGCTCGTTCTAATTCCTCTTTTAACGTATACGTCTTCACTGCGCTTAACGTGACAGGCGCTGACTTTTCTTGTGCGACTTCTTCCGCTTGTGCTACTACTTCTTCTCGTTCGATTGTCGGTACTTTAAAACGTGTCGCTGACTCTTCTGACTGAAGATAGACGATTAACTCTACTCGTTCATCTCCTGCTTCTAACGACTCGACGAGTGCTTCATGAAGGACGCCTTCTGAGAAATCGAGCGTTGAAGGGATATTTCCTTCTTCATACGTTGCGATTTCTTCTGTTTCTTTTTTCTCTGTTCCTTCTCCGTCATACGTATTTTTCTCAACGACGACTCGGACGAGACGGTCTCCTTGAATGACCGCACGTAATTTATGAAATGCGTCGACTCCGACGACTTTTTTATCATTAATGATTTGATCATCCATATAAAACTGTACAGCTAAACGGTCTGTTCCGCGTTCTTTCGTCGTAGATGACGATTCGACAGCTGCTTTGACTCTATCAGGTGTTAATGAATCTGCACCAACCCCCGTTAATCCTACTGCTAATGATAATCCAAAGGCTGCAAATACTGTTGATCGTTTTTTACTCATTGTTTTCCTTCCTTTCAGGTCTTTAAACTGTCGGGCGGTTTGTTCGTTTACACAAAATAACTCTGATGAAAAAAGAGAACGGGGGCACCGAGAATGACTCGGCGCTCCTTATCACGCTCTCTTCTCACTACTTATTTTATCGGACGATATCGTTTCACACAACTATTTAGCGAAAATCGGGTTCTTGCGTACGTGCTAAAAAGATCGCAAAGTCCCCGCGTGTCATCGCAGCACCAGGACGGAAGGTACCGTCTAAATATCCGCCAGCGATTTTATGTTGTACTAATGTTTGAATCGCTTCGTACCCTTTCATCCA
>JASLJC010000116.1 GCA_030152585.1 Savagea sp.
ACGTATCGTAATGAGTGGAGACGAACAACAAGAAAAAAGTCCATTTTGGAACATTCAAGACGATGAGTCGTGGGTTATGACGGATGCTAAAGCGCAAGGTGTATTACTCGATGAAGCGATCATATACGATTCAAATAATCCGACAAATGATTTCGTACGAGACGAAGAAAAAAGAACGGAAATGCTCATTCAAAAAGGATTGTACGAGCTCGTCAGTGAATCACTTTATCCTGTTGCTTTTTATACAGCACACGGTGCAATGAGTCCGGTGAGTTATGATGTCGTTTCTCGTTACTTTACGTGGATGATTGTGTCAATTCAATGGTCTTCTGAAACATTTTATTCTCAATGGCCATTTCGCACACCAGTCATCGCTCCTTTTACAAAAAATTTGACCGTATTGCCGATTACACATGATGCAAACGAGATAGAACAAAATGATTTTACTCTATATGAAACAGACCGTGTCGTAAGCGTTCTATTTGATATATCGCGCGATGTACCGATAGAGAAAATCGTCGGACGAATAGAACGTGTACCGTACAGTAGTTGGGGAACGTATGAACTGTTTTCACCTCGTGTAGATAGTTCATTTTATCAATTGACTGCACTTGATCCTTTCACGTACGAAGTCCAGATCTCACCGATCAATCGACTGCAACATGCGTGGGAAGTAGAAAAAGCAAATGTTCTCTTATGGAGTTTAGCAATTGTTGTAGCGTTGTTTGTTACTGCTTTTTTATTTTACATTTACAAAATGCGACATCAACTTCGATATCGTTTATTCGATGAAAGGAAGGAGAAGTAATGGCGAATATATTGTATTACATCGCTCTTATTTTGATATGGGTGATGTTGTTATACCATATGTTTTTAATGCAAGGAGGCTATCGGCATTCCCAAACGTATCGCCGAGTCATTCCGCAATGGGAACGTCGTATGAATAAAGTAGATTTACCGACTGTGAATATTTTCATACCAGCTCATAACGAAGAAGTCGTCATCAAAGATACATTAGAAGCGATGCGTCAGTTGTATTATCCGAAAGATAAACTCGAAGTCATCGTCATTAATGATAATTCGAGTGACCGAACGGGTGAGATTGCACAGCGGTATGCCGATCAATATTCTTTTATTCGAGTAATTGGAACAAAACCTCCGAATAAAGGAAAAGGAAAATCATCAGCTTTAAATGAAGCGCTCGCTCAAACGTCTGCAGATGTAATTGCAGTTTATGATGCAGATAATACACCAGAACGAATGGCTATTTGGTATCTCGTAATGGGGTTATTAAATGATGAAAAAGCCGCAGCGGTCGTCGGAAAGTTTCGAGTCGTCAATGCCGCAGCGACGTGGTTAACTAAATTTATTAACATTGAGACGATTACGTTTCAGTGGATGGTACAAGCGGGACGTTGGAAATGGTTTCGCATTGCGACGATACCGGGAACGAATTTTGCAATATGGCGCCACGTTTTAGAAGAAGTAGGTGGTTGGGACGTTCAAGCATTAGCGGAAGATACTGAATTGACCGTGCGATTATACGATAAAGGGTATCATATTCGTTTTTTCCCTGCAGCGATTACGTGGGAACAAGAGCCTGAAACGCTCGGTGTTTGGTGGAAACAACGAACTCGATGGGCGCAAGGAAATCAATACGTCGTTATGAAGTTTTTGTTCCAAGCTTCTAGTTTGAAAAGAAAGCGGATCGTCTTTGATTTATTTTATTTCTTTTTTACTTATTTTTTATTTTTCTTCGGTGTTTTGTTATCGAACGGTATTTTCATCGTCAATCTTTTTTACGATTTACAATTATCAATCGGTAATGTCGCGCTCGTTTTATGGGCACTTGCCTTTTTACTATTTATCGCAGAAGTGTCTATTGCGTTAAGTATTGAAGTAGAATCGATCAATAGCCGCACAATCGGGCGTATCATTTGGATGTATTTTACGTATTCTCAATTGTGGATTGCGCTCGTTATTTATTCGCTCATTAAAGAAATTCGTCGTACCGTTTTAAAAGAAGAAGTGAAATGGTATAAAACAGAACGTTTCGATACGAGAAAGTAGGTAAATCTAATGAAAAAATGGATCGGATTATTTTTTGGATTATTTTTAATATTATGGCCAACAGAAGTATTAGGACAAGTCATTGAGTTGCAAAGTGGAACGATTGAAAAAAGAGATGTAACGACAAAAACTAAAGCACTTACGGATGTACCGGTTGAATTAACACCTTTACAACCTACGTATACGTTTACGTATCACTTACGAAGCGAGATTACAAAAGGACAAAACGAACTCGTTTTATCGACAGAGCATTCTGATTTGCTCATAGCTCCGTCAGCTTTGACGATCGAAGTCGATCAAATGAACATACAAACGATAGCATTAAACGATTCGACACCTCCTTCGATTCATGTACCTTTGCCACAAGAAGCATTAACACCAGGAGAACATCAGGTGACGTTGAAGTTTGATGGTATCGTAAAAGAAGGCGTTTGTGTCGACCAACATGTGTACGGCAATTGGCTTCAACTGAACATTCAATCTCATTTACGTTTGCACGATATAGAGCAAGAGACGACTATTTCGCTCGGTGCTTATCGTGAACATTATCGTGGAACAAAAGAAAATCCGACGTATATCATCGTACCGAGCCAAGCAACGGATGAAGAAAAGACAGCTGCTTTTCGAATCGGTGCATATTTAATAGGAGAATCTAATGAAACAGCAGGTGTTCAAGTCATAACAGAAGAAAAAATAACGCAGTTTTCAAAACAAACGATTTTACTCGGCGTACCCGAACATTTTGAAACAGCAGCTATTAAAGAAGTAATCGAAAGTGCACCGAAAATGAAAGAAGACACGATGTATATCGGACAACGCACTTTAAAAAAAGGTCAGGAACAAGTGCAGACACTGATCGTTTTAGCGCCAGATGAAGCGACATTAGAAAAGAAAAGTTTATTTTTAACCGATGATCGTTACGTTGAACAGATGGCAAAAGAAGAAATGTGGATCGATACATTACCGCCGTTAACACGAGATCGACTGCCACAAAAAGTGTCTTTGCAACGTTTAAATATTGCACCGATCATGTTAGATGGACAAACGTCTAAAAGTGTTCCTTACGTATTTCATTTACCGACAGAAGCAGACCGAAATCAAACATTGACATTGGAATTAACGTTGCGTCAATCTGACATTTTACGTTTGCAAAAAGAAGAAGAGACGTATTCGTCCGATACTGAATTGATCGTATTCGTTAACGATTATCCACATCCGATTGATTTAATGGCATTAGAAGAAAATGATTTTGGAGAATACGTGACAACATTAACGATAGAACCTTCGATTATACGTCAAGACGGTGTCATAGCATTTCAATTTGAAGCGAACGGGTTATATGAAAAAGTATCTTGTGTCGATCACAATGAACGACGTTGGGTATGGATTGACCCTGAAAAAAGTACGTGGACTTTTCAAGTTGGAGAAAATGCGCCGATGAAACGATCATTTGCGATGTTTCCTTATTTATGGATCGATGAAAAAAAGCCAACGTATATCGTCACAAGTACAGGTCTCAACGCCGAAATGATTCAACCGTTATTTGTCGCTATTTCGTCGCGTTGGCAATTGAATGAAGTATATGTTCGGTCTCCAAAAGGTGACGTTGAGACGATTAAAAAAGGAAATGTCATTACGTGGGGACAAGAAGCGTTAGATTTTGTGAAAACGAAAAATGAACCATTGCCGGATTGGGAAGCACACGGTTTCGTCACGAGCACGCTCCATCAACGTGCGGCGTTGTTAACGGAAGAAGAAAATGTTTGGATGCATTTATATGAAGCCGACGTGACGAAGGAAGATGTGAGTCGTTTCGTTCAAGCGCTCACCAATTTGAAAAAAGATGCGACACTCGCAGCGGAAACTTCTTATGCTCGTTTTTTCACAAATGCCGTAGAGCTGTCGAATGAAAGTGTTGAACCATTGCCGGAAGAAAAAGTAACAGTTTGGCCGTGGATGGTCGGAATTGTCGTCTTATTAAGTATTGGCATTCTTTTACTCTACATGACAAAGAAACGCCGTCGTCGTTCGCTTGAAGACTTGAAATAGCCGTTGTCTTTTGCCTCTGATTTCGGTATAATGAAAAACATTATATAAAAGAGAGGGTTTGTCGATTTGGAAGCACTACGTAATAAGATTCGAGAAGAAGGAGAAGTTTTAAGCGAGACTGTTTTAAAAGTAGACTCGTTTTTAAACCATCAAATTGATCCGAAGTTAATGGTAGAGATTGGGAAAGAATTGGCACGTCGTTTTAAAGATGAAGGCATTACAAAGGTTGTCACGATTGAATCTTCAGGGATTGCTCCTGCTGTTATGACGGCATTAAAATTAGACGTACCTGTCGTTTTTGCACGTAAACGGAAGTCATTAACATTAAGCGATGACTTATACGAAGCAGAAGTTTATTCTTTTACGAAAAAAGTATCAAGCCATATCGTCGTGTCAGGAAACTTCGTGACGAAAGAAGATCACGTGTTATTAATCGACGACTTTTTAGCGAATGGACAAGCGATGAACGGTTTAATGACAATTGTAGAAGAAGCAGGTGCCAGCTTAGGTGGAATCGGAATTGTGATTGAAAAAGGATTCCAAAAAGGTGGCGACGCTTTACGTGAAAAAGGGTATCGCGTAGAATCGTTAGCGATTATCGAAACGTTAGAACCAGGTCAACCGATTACTTTTCGAGAAGAATAAAAAGAGAGTGTGTAAAGCAGAAATTTCTGTTTTACACGCTTTTTTTTATAAAAAAATATAAGAAGTCATATTATAGTCGAAAAACATAGTGAATCTGTGTAAAATAATAGTAAAAAAGGATGAATACGACGATGAAAGGGACAAAATTAACGACGAAGGAACGTTTTTTAGAAGTACTTCATTTTTTCTTTACACAAACAGATGAGGCGGCAGGTGCGACGATTCAAGATGTCGTCGAACATATGCAAGAAAAACACGGGGCAACGGTGACAAACGAAACAGTACGTGAAGATATTTTAACATTATCGGAATCCGAAGAATTTCCGATTCATGAGTGTAGTCATTATCAGAAAGGAAGGCCGAAGCGTTATTATTATGCAGGACGACTTTTAAATGTTCAACAATTGCGTGTTTTGTTAGATGCGGTGAAT
>JASLJC010000132.1 GCA_030152585.1 Savagea sp.
CTTTCTGAATGACGAGGCGTTCAGCAGTTTCTAATGCTTCTATTATTTTTCTGATTTCTTCAATGGAAGAAGCTTTTTGCTGAAGTTGTTCTAACCTTTTGATTATTTGTTCTTTCTCTTGCCATTGCTTTTCAATCGTCTCGGCACGGTGATAAGCTGATTGCGCTTCTTTTAGTTGTTCTTCAAGCTTACGTAATTGTTGCTCATCGATTTTTAGCTGTTTACGTCGCTGAAGCGTCAATTCATTTAGTAATGCAAGCACTTCTTGTAACTTCACTTCGTCACGTGTAATCACCGTTTCTAATGTCGGTTCTCCTTGAACGACTCGGCGAATATCTTCTAATAAGTAGTTGCGGCGTTCTAAGAGACGATCGATTTCTTTTGCAGCATCTTTCGTTTCTCGTTGTAGCAATTGCGCTAGCTTTGCATAACGTTCTGTTTGGAAAATCGTTCGTAACATCGCTTCTTTATTCGTCGTCGGCGACGTGAGAAATGTACGATATTCTCCTTGAGGTAATAAGACTAATTGGCGAAATTGCTCTTTGTCGAGACCGATAATGTCATACAATTTTTGATTAACGGTCGTTGGGTTCATTTTTGAAACAGCAGGATGTTCTCCGTTTTCATCGATCGTATACAATTCTGCTTTTCCGTCCGTTTCCGTTTTATTCCCTTCTTTTTGATACGGAATTTGACGAAAAACACGATACGTTTTACCGTTTGCTTCAAAAATTAAATCGACACTTGAAGGGACATCATCTGTTGCAAAATCACTTCGTAAATGACGAACATTTTCTTTACGATCTTCACCACTTGCAATTCCGTAAAATGCATACGTTAACGTATCAAAAATCGTCGTTTTCCCCGCACCTGTCGGACCTGAAATGACGAACAATTCACTTTGTCGAAAAGAAGTGAAATCAATTTCCTCTGTTTGCTTATAGGGCCCAATGGCTGTCAATGTTAGTTTTAATGGTTTCATTCGTGACGTTCCTCCTTTTCTACTCGTTCTAGCAACTGTTGAATGAGCAAACGCTCTTCGTCTTTTAACGTTTCATCGTACATCGCTTGATAGAAAGAAGTAAACAACGTTAAATCGTCTTGCTTTTCAATTTGTTTTAGTCGCTCTTTTTGCTCAGTAGAAGTTAATTGATGGTTCGCTCGTTGAAATACGTGCAATGCATTTGGAAATGTTTCGCGCACTTTCTCCATCGGACGATATACCGGATGATGATCAAGTAATCGAACGAAGACGTAATCTTCTGAATGAGGCATTTGTGCCAATTGTTCTGTTGTCGCTTCTACAATGCGTAAATCTCGTTTCGGTAAAAGTGGGCAATGTTCGATTTGTACGTCTCCAGTAGCATCCATTTCGACAAATGTATATCCTTTCTCGTGAGTGGCTTCCGATTGAGAATATTTCATTAAAGAGCCGCTATAACGAATCGTTTCATTACTTACCGCATGTGCTCGATGTAAATGTCCAAGCGCTGTATAATCATACGGTGCAAAATGTATCGACTGGACAAACTCCGTTCCGCCAATAGATAGCGGACGTTCCGAATCACTTGCCATAGACGTATCCGGCTCGCCATAAGGTGTTACGAAAGCGTGAGCTACGGCAATATGTCGAACCCCTTCTTCGAAGTCCATCGTATCAATGAGCGCCTCATACGCTTCGTCAAATGTCCGAATATCATCTCGTTGTAATATGTAACGCGCAATACTCGGATCAATATACGGAATCAAATCGATAACGACCGGTCCGTGTTCATCTTCTACTGTAAAACGTTCGATTCCCGTCGTCATCTCTCCGATAATCGTATATCCTGATTTTTGCATCATTTTACTCCCAAATTGTAAACGTTCAGGTCCGTCATGATTACCACTAATTGCAAACACCGGTACGCCGAGACGTTCAACGAGTTCATATAACGTATCTTCATACAACTTCACTGCTTCTACTGGTGGAATCGAACGATCAAAAATATCACCTGCAATGAAAATACAATCTGGTTGTTTCTCTTCAACTTCTTGTACAAATTGACGTAATACGTATCGTTGATCTTCGGTCATATGACGACCGTGTACGAGTTTACCTAAATGCCAATCGGCCGTATGTATAAATTTCATAAAAATCCCCCTTTTTCTTATCGTACAACAATTTTATGAAAAATCGACAAAAAACGCGCAGTAGATTTCTCTACGACGCGTTTTCTTTGTTTATTTTTTTGATGTTAAACCAGCATGAATATGTTCAATATTCGACTGTAAGAAACCTGTATACGTTTCGCCTTCTTCTCCTGCTTTTCCTAACTCATCTGAGTAAAGTTCTGAGAAGATTTCAACGCCAGTTTCTTTAGATACTGTTTCCATTGGACGTTTGTCAACGTTAGATTCAACGAAAAGAACAGGTACGTCTTTTTCTTTCACGTATTCAACGAGTGACTTAATTTGTTCAGGTGTTCCGTTTTCTTCTGTATCAATTGCCCAAATATATCCGTGTTCTAAACCGTAACGTTCTGTCATGTATTGGAATGCATGTTCACTTGCTACGAGAATACGGTTTTCTTCTGGAATTTCTGCAATTTTTTCTTTGTACATCGCATCGATGTCGCGTAACTTATCGAGTAATACTTCACCGTTTTCTTTATACGCTTTTTCATTTTCTGGGTCGATTTTCACTAATGCATCGATTACATTTTCTGTCATTTGGATACCGACAACAGGGTCTAAGAAAGCGTGCGGGTTAATTTCTTCTTCGTTACTTCCTTCTTCTGCTAAGTACATCGGCTGAACGCCTTCCATTACTTCAAATACTTGGTCGTCTTCTTTGTTCACTGTTTGAACTAATTTTGCAAACCAACCGTCTTCTCCACCTTCAAGGTTTAAACCGTTGAAAAAGAGAGCTTTTGCATCTGTCGCTTTTTTAATATCTTCTGGAAGTGGTTCATATTCGTGTGGGTCTGTTCCAATCGGCACCATACTATGGACATCGACTAAATCGCCACCTACTTCATTTAAAATATCATGAATGATTGAAAATGTTGCAACGAGTTGTAATTTCTCGTCTCCATTTGCATCTGCTTTGTCTGTCGTTTCTTTGTCGTTATCGTTTCCACACGCTGCTAATAATACAACGGCAACGATAGATAACAATCCGAGTTGTAAAAATTTACGTAACATATCGAATCTCCTTTGTTTTTTATCGTCAAACAACTGTTTTATTTTTACGTACTCTTAATGAACGCCATACGATACCGTGTTTCGGTGAAAAAAGTAAAGCGATTAAAAAGAATACTGTTGTGACCAATACGATTGCGGCTCCTGAAGGCCAATTGTAAATGAAACTAATATATAACCCGATCATCGCTGACAATGCTCCTAATATAGAAGAAATTAAAATCATATACGATAAACGGTTCGTGAGTAAATAAGCAGTCGCTGCAGGCGTAATTAACATCGCGACGACTAAAATAATTCCAACCGTTTGTAAAGAAGCAACCGTTACGAGTGTTAATAAAATCATTAATACGTAATGGATGACTTTATTTGATAACCCGTACGACGCTGCTAATGTCGGATCAAATGTACTCACTAAAAATTCTTTATAAAATAAGAAAATGACGAGTAACACTGCAATACCGATTCCGAGCGTCATCCACATATCAGAATCACGCACTGCTAATACATTACCGAATAAAATACTCGTTAAATCAGTACTCGTATTCGCTTTCCCGATTAAAATAATCCCGACTGCGAAAAAGGCAGAAAAGACAATTCCAATCGATGTGTCATTTTTAATTCGGCTATTTTGTGTAATAAAGCCAATTCCGAATGCTGTAAGCAATCCGAACGTTACAGCTCCGTAAAAATAACTAATCCCCATCATGTACGAAATGGCAACACCCGGCAAAATCGCGTGACTAATCGCATCTCCCATTAGAGACATTCCTCTTAAAATAATGAAAGAGCCGAGTACACCAGCGATAATTCCAACCATGACCGATGTGAATAATGCTTTTTGTAAAAACTCATACGTTTGAATATCTTGTATAAAACTCATCGGTCTGACACCTCTTTTACTTCTTCTAAAAATGAAAATTCAAATTGAAAAGCTTCTTTTAAAACATCTTGTGTCAATACTTTTTCTACAGGACCTGCTGCTAAAACGCCTCTTTTTACAACGATTAAATCGTTAAAGTAGTCTTGTAATTGAGTCAAGTTATGATGAACGACGAAAATCGATTTCCCTTCATCTCTCAACTCTTTTAAAATTTTAATAATTAACGCTTCACTCGTTACATCAATCCCAACGAACGGCTCATCTAAAAATAAAAAATCTGCTTTTTGTGCGAGCGCTCGTGCTAAAAAGACACGTTGTTGTTGACCGCCAGACAACTCCCCGATTTGACGCTCGGCATATTCACCCATACCGACTTTTTCTAAACATTGTTGCGCCCATTCGCGATGTTGTTTTTTCGGCCGACGGAATAAACCGAGGGAAGGATACGTTCCGAGTAAAACGGTATCAAGAACTGTAATTGGAAAATCCCAATCAATTGTCGCCCGTTGTGGTACGTAGGCGATATTTTTTAATTGTTCTTTTACCGTCTTTCCTTCGATTGTCACTTCTCCACGATCGACTGGAATTAGCCCGAGCATTCCTTTCATTAATGTAGATTTACCTGATCCGTTTGCACCGATAATGCCGACGAGACGTCCTGTCGGCATTTCAAACTGAGCGTCCGTTAAAATACGATTCCCGTCATATGAGACGTATAAATTATTTACACGTATGGTCGTTTCCATACTCTCACCTTCTCCAATTCGTAAATTCTCTTATGATAAGTTTCCCTTGGGCAACTTTCAATTAAAAAAAGAGAACATCTGTCTATTTCGCTCTACCTTTGTTTCCTAAAGGCAAATAAGTTTCCTTCGAGCAACATATGTAAATGATAATCGATAACAATTAAAATGTAAAGTCCTTTTACTCAAATTGTTTAAATTGAACGTGTATAATTAAAGGAAGGAGGAATGACTATGAATTTACAAGGTAAAAACGTGTTCATTATTACATTCGAACAATCGAGCAAAGCGTATCAAGCATTTTCTGAAGCGAAACAATTACATATGAGCGGTACAATTGTCGGTGAACAAATGGCGGTTGTGAAAAATGATGAAGACCTCGGACTTCAAATGAAAGACTTCTTCGATTTCACTGGAGCAGATAAAACGGCGAAAGGGAGTTTTATCGGCATTTTAATCGGGATTTTAGGTGGTCCGCTCGGCATGTTACTCGGATGGGTGTCTGGTTCATTAATCGGTGCAAGAGGCGATGCAAAAGAAGTCAAAAATGCCGTCGATATTTTCGAAGAAACATTATCGCTCATTACTACGGGTTCAACAGGCTTAATCATCATTGCTCGTCAAGAAGATAAAGAAACACTTGATGAACTCGTCTATGAGCAATTGAATGGACGACTCGTTCGTCTGGATGGAATGTATGTCGAAGAACAAATTAAGCGAGCACGACGCGCTCAACTTGAATTGGAACGCGATGCTCGTAAACGTTGGTACTCAAAAGATCAAGAGAAATAAATCGGACGACCTAAAAAACATTTCGTTTTTTAGGTCTTTCTCTTCTCTTTTTCCTTATTTTTTCTTGAATTATAACGTTTGTTTTACAAGCGTAAATATCGTTATAAATTTTTGAATGAACGTGGTACACTATGAAAGAAGGAGTGAATAGAATGAAAAAATTATCATTAGCTACATTAACACTCGCTGCGATGGTGACATTCGCTGCATGTTCTAACGACACACCGACAGAGACACCTGAGCCTAACGATGAAAACGTAGAAAGTACAGAAACGAACGTTTCACAAGATACGACAACTGAAGAACAAACAGAAGTAACAACAGAAACGAAAGAGAACGAAACGACAAACGAAACTGATGCGACAACTGAAGTTGAACCGAATAAAGAAAATAAGGAAACAGAAAAAGTAGATGAAGAAAATCCGACTGATACGACAACTTCTCAATCTGACGATGTCGTCGACTATACTGCAATTGAAGAACAAGGACAAGGATATACTGTTCAAATTCTTCCTGCTTTCACTTTTGCAAATGAAGAGCCGAATTTAGATCTCGTGACATCAAAAGAAGCGCCGGAGCACTTTATGCGCATTCAGACAGGAGAAGCGGGAGATTACGAATATCTCGTAGACAATACGATTGAAATGTTAAAAGCTTCTGCAAATGTCGAACCGAATGAATTACCGGAACTTCCTTTCCAAATGCAAGCCGATCAATCTGCAGGATACCAAGTACAATCTGCTGACGGCACAATTTCTAGTTTCGTCATTCAACAAGGAGAACGCGTCATTCGTTTTACAATGTTTGATGACCAAAACAACTCTAATTTCTCAGCATTCAGCCAAATGGCACAATCGATCAAATTTCAATAATCAATCAAAAAGCCGACAACGTATCATAACGTTGCCGGCTTTTTTCAGTTGTCTTTCTATCGTTGACGGTATTACACATCAAACGAAATGCTACATGATCGATACATCCGTATACAGATAATAGCGTTTGTTATCTTTTAACTTTCCGAAAAGTCATGGATAGACGTTCCGAGCGTACGAAGATGTTCTGTAACGTATCGCTGCTGCTCTTCTGTTAATACACTCATCATTTGTTCGATGTGTGCTGTATGTATCGGAAATATTTTTTCAATAAGCATACGACCTTCTTCTGTTAGTTGTGCATGAAAGACGCGACGATCTTCTTCTGAACGAACGCGAATAACTTTCCCCTTTTTTTCCAACGTATCAACGATATACGTCATTGACCCACTCGTCAGTAAAATTTTATTTCCGATTTTTTGGATCGGTTGTGGGCCTTTATGGTACAAAAACTCCATTACCGCAAATTCGGTCGCATTAATGCCGTATTTTTCAATTGAACGAACAGCTTCACCTTGAACGACACGTGCTGCTCGTGATAGTACGACAAACAATTCTAATGCTTGGTTGTGAATAGTTGACATATTTTCTCTCCTTTTACCTCATCACTTATCCGATAATGACACGTTCTTTCGGATAACGGTAGTTTACTTTGTTCGTTTTACCGCCTAATGTGAATAAAAATGAAATTAAACCGACACGACCGATAAACATTAAAATCATTAACGTTACTTTCCCTACGATCGTCAAATCACTCGTAATCCCGAGCGACATTCCACACGTTCCGAATGCACTCGTCACTTCAAATAAAAGTGCCACGAGCGGAACTTCTGGCTCACTTAAACTTAAAATAATGATCGATGTGAAAACGAGAAGTCCAGCTAAAATAATTACAGCATATGAGCGGAATACGTCGACGAGTTTAATTTGACGATGGAAGACGTGAATGACTTCATTTCCACGAGCAAAATGAATTAAAAATAAAATCGCAATTGCTAGTGTCGTCGTTCGAATTCCTCCTCCGACCGAACTTGGCGAAGCTCCGATAAACATTAAAACACTCATAAAGATACTCGATGCTTCACTAAACTGCGTTACGTCGTACGTCGTTAATCCTGCAGAACGAGCGGAGACAGAATGGAATAAAGCGGTGAAGAAACGCTCATGCCATGCCATCCCACGAAATGAATGGAACGATTCCATTAAAAAAATCATGACCGCTCCGAAAACGAGTAAAATACCGAATGTAGCAGTCGTAATTTTTGTAAACAACGAAAAGCGAAACGGCATTTTTTGTTTTCGACGCGTTATAAAACTTTTCACTTCAATTAATACTGGAAAACCGATTGCTCCGAGAACGATCAATATCATCACGACAATTTGAATGAAATAATCACTAAAATAAGGGGTTAAAGAAGCTTCTGTTATATCGAATCCTGCGTTTGTCGTCGCAGATACTGCCATAAACATACCGTGTAAAAAAGCTTCTTTCATCGTGTCATAGTATTGGATTAAATAAAATGACAAAATTAACCCGCCGACGATTTCAATCGTAAACATAATTTTAATAATTTCTTGGATGAGTCGGACGACACCTGCTAATGAGTATTGATTATGGTCGACCATAATGAGTTGACGTTCTCGCATACCGATTCGTTTTTTAATGACGAGCCAAAAAAATGTCCCGAGCGACATAATACCGATACCACCTAATTGTAAAACGAACATTAGCATAATAATGCCGAACGTCGTATACGTTCCTCCGATACTAATCGTCGATAATCCAGTCACACTTACAGCACTTACAGCAGTGAATAAACTATCAATAAATCGAACATCAACACCGGGCAAATAAACACCGGGCAAATTCAACATACAAAACGCAACAGCAATCGCTATAAAATAATAAAAAACGATTAATTGAGTTGGTGTAAATTTATTCAATTTTTCTCTCATCGGCTTCACGCGGTCCATTTTCTCGCCTCCTATCGAATAGAAATTCATCTTATCACTCTACCATGATTGTTTCAAAAAAGAAGAGGATTTTTGCCCTTCTTTTAGAGCAAACTGACGAATTTGTCATCTCTTTCTCACAATTTTCTTCCGACTCCCTTCAAACGACACAACCCTTTCACATATAAAAAAATCTAACGGTAAGATGAACCGCTAGATTTTTAAATAAGTAAGCTTAAGCTACTTTTTGTTTTTTATTTTCACGTACTGAAGCGAAATATCCCCATGCGACGAGTCCGAGTAATACGACCCAAAACGTCGCCGTCCACATTGTCGATTCCGGGAATGTTTCTGGAATGATCGCTAAACGAGGATGCGCTAGCGTTAAAACGGCTAATTTCACACCGACCCATCCGACAATTAAATATGCGGCTCCTTCTAATTTCGGTAATTTTTCTAATAAAATGATGAAGTAACGTGCTGCAAATCGAATGACGACGAGTCCGATTAATCCACCTGCAAATACGACCCAAAACTGTCCGGCGTTCATTCCACCGATCATCGTTTCTCCAATTGGTGTTAACGTAACTGCTAAAGCGACCGCTGCAAGCATCGAATCTAATGCGAATGCAATGTCTGCTAATTCTACTTTTAATACGGTCATCCAAAATCCTGACTTTTTCCGTGGTGCGTCAAGCAATTCTTCTGTCGTTTTGCCCGCATCTTGTTTCATCTCCCACAAACTTCGAGCAGACATGAAAAGTAAAAACAAAGCACCTGCTGCTTGGATTTGCCAATATTTCACGAGCGTCGCAATTAAAAATAAAACAGCGAAACGGAAAACGAACGCTCCGACGAGCCCGTAAAATAATGCTTTTTTCTGTTCATGTTTCGGTAAATGTCTCACCATTACCGCCATTACAATCGCATTATCTGCGGATAATAAGCCTTCTAATAAAATTAAAACGATCAAAATCCATGCATATTCTAAAAATATTGTTTCCATCTAATTCCCTCCCATTATTATGGACAAAAAAAGACCCTCGCCTAAAACTAGGCAAAGGTCTCGCTAAGTCAACAAATGCTGGCTATCATAACCGATGGGCACTTCTCCCATGTATTGACGATTATGAAATAGGTTTCCCTATAGCTACTCCCCTCTGACAATGTCAAAGTTTTCTATTCGGTTCGGGCCTTTCTCGTTACTATGAGTATACCACATTTTCAACTTTTAAAACGGTAAATGTTGGTCTGCTTCGATAATTTTACGTTTGCGTCGTGTTTGACGATCAAACATACTATATACGACAGGAACGACGAATAACGTTAATAATGTCGATGTAATCAATCCACCAATTACCGCGATTCCCATCGGTTGATTCATCTCTGTACCTTCACCGATACCGAGTGCAAGTGGCACGAGACCTAAAATTGTTGTCAGTGCAGTCATTAAAATTGGTCTTACCCGGTCACGTGCTGATTCAACAATTGCCTCGTACGATGGTACGCCAGCGGCTTTTCGTTTATTAATATAGTCGACAAGTACAATCCCGTTGTTGACGACGATTCCGACGAGAATTAAAATTCCGATAATCGCCGTTACACTCATCGGCGTATTCGTTAAGAACAATCCGAGAGCTACTCCGATAATCATTAACGGTACAGAGAACATAATGACGAATGGATATTTAAACGATTCGAATTGTGCAGCCATGACGATGTAAACAAGCACAACTGCTAAACCGATTGCCATTAACATATCGTTAATCGCATTTTCAAATAGTTCACGATCTCCTCCGTATTGCATCGCAACACTTTCAGGTAATTTCAAATCCGCGACCATATCATTCACACGTTCTGTCATGTCCCCAAGAGATTCCGATGATTCATATTTCACGTCAAATGTGACAGCATACGCTTGGTCTTCGTGTTGAATTGCAACAGGTGAATCTTTAATCGTTATAGATGCAATATCTGATAAAGGTACAGTCGTTCCCGTTGGTGTTTGCAATTGTAACGTTTTCAATTGAGCGATACTATTTCGATATTTCTCATCATATTGTACGATAATCGGTAGTACGTCTTCTTCATCGTTAACAATTTGTGTTGCAAACGTACCACGTGTCACACCGTTTACAGTTTGAGCAACTTGCGCTGGATTTAATCCACGTTTAATCGTCTCTTCTCGATTTAACGTAATATGAATTTCTTCTTTCGTATCCGATAAGTTATGCGACACTTCTAAGACGTACTCCATATCTTCTAAACCGGACTCTACATCTTCTACTGCTTTTTGTAAACGTTGTTCTTTCGTGTCACTTAACGTAAATGAAACGGTATTCGGACTAGAGCCGGCTGCGGTTTGCATTTCAAACTTCAGTTCCGCTTCATCTCCAATGTCTTCGACAAGTTCTGGTTGAATGTCATCGATAAATTCAAAAACAGATTGTTTCCGGTCTTCTAACGGTACCATTTTAACGTATAATTCTGCTGTGTTAGAAGAAGAACCGGTACCTTGTGCCATACTTTGTTGGTCACTTCCGACGAGGCTGACGTAAACGTCGATATCTTTTTCCTCTTTTAATCGTTTTTCAATTTTTTCGACGACTTCATTCGTTTTCGTAAGCGACGTACCGTTCGGTGTTTCGACTGCTATACTGAAAAACCCTTCATCTGTCGCCGGTAAAAATTCAGTTCCTACTTTGTATAAACCGAACATACTCACGACGAGTAATCCGATCGTTGCGACGATAACTGCCCAACGATTTTTTAACGCCCAACGTATCGATTGCGTAAAGTTGTGCAATCCTTTTGAACGACGGAGACGAGCAGATACATCTTTTTTCGGCTTCACGAGCATACGGCTTGCCATCATCGGTACGACTGTTAATGCGACGACGAGCGAAGCGAATAAACTAAATGAAATCGTTAATGCAAATTCGGTAAAAATTTGACCGATTAGTCCTGAAATAAAAATAACAGGAACGAAGACAGCAAGTGTCGTTAAAGTAGATGCAATAATCGCACCTCCGACTTCCTTTGCACCATCTACCGCTGCTTTTTTCGGTTCTTTGTTCATCGCTAAATGTCGTTCAATGTTTTCAATGACGACAATCGCATTGTCGACAAGCATCCCGATTCCGAGTGCGAGCGCTCCGAGCGTCATAATATTTAATGCAAAGTCTGCAAAATAAATTAAAACGAACGTTACGATAACCGAATACGGAATCGCTACTCCGATAATGATCGGACTTTTAATACCGCGCAAGAAGAAAAATAAGACGAGCATCGCAAACAGTCCACCGAGTAATAACGATTGACCGATATTTCCGATAGCTAATTTCACATAATCTCCTTGATCAAATAAAATGTCAGCTTGAACATTTTTATATTCTTTTTTCTTCATTAATCGATCGAGTGATTTTTTGAATTCAGTCGAAACGTTCGCTGTATTCGCGCCTGATTCTTGCAAGACGGACATGAGAACAGCTTGCTCATCATTAGCACGTGTCAACATATGCGTATCTTTTTCGGCACGTTCTACTTTAGCGACATCTCGTACACGGACCGCTTCTTGTGTACCTTCTTTCATCCCAACTGTAATAGCACCGACATCGTCTAATGTCGTTACTGTACTTAAAATACGTGTTGTCAGCCTTTTCCCATCATCTGTTTCGACAGGTTCTCCCGGCATCGACACTTCGTTCGTTTGAATTGCTTGAACGACATCCGATTGTGTGAATCGGTGCGCATTCAATTTGTTTTCATCGATTGTTACGTAAATTTCTTCTGTAACCGTTCCAGATGTATTGACACTCGCTACACCTTTTGTTCGCTTCAGTTCTTCTTCTAACTTTTCAGCGAGCGGTCGAACGTCAACATCATCTTTTTTGGCATGCAATGTAAATTGAATGACAGGAAATTGAGACGGGTCGAATTTCATTAAATTAGGACGGTCAGCCCCTTCTGGCATAGGGACTTGATCCATCCGCTGCATAATATCTAATTGAACGTCATCGATTTTCGTTTCCCAATCGAAAAAAAGTAAAATGAAATTCGATCCTTCTTGAGAAATCGATTGCATCGTCTTTAAACCTGGTGACGTTGATAACGTTTTTTCGAGCGGTTTCGTCACTTTTTCATTCACTTCAGTCGGCGAAGCACCTTCATAATTGGTAACGACGACGGCCACTGGCGGATTTAATTCAGGTATTAATGTCACCGGAATACGTGTAAACGACACTAACCCTAAAATAATGACGAGAAACATCGTTACAATTGTAAAGACGGGACGCTGAATGGAAAAATTACTAATTTTCATAATGGACTCCTCTCTCTTCGTTCCACAATATCTTTCTTTCATCATAGAGGAATGGCAATACAACTTGCAATATGTAGCCCTCGGTTCGCAAAATAATATTATTTTGCAAAGACACTTTCCTACGTCACGATGAATGACGACATCATTTTAAAAAAAGCATTACTGGCATCAACAAGTGATGACCAGAATGCCCTTTTCTTACAATAAACTATACAATTCTACTTCTGGATGTTTATCTTGGAACCAACGTAATGCAAAGTCATTTTCAAATAAGAAGACGAGATTACCGTGACGGTCTTTAACGAGTTGTGCTCGCCCACTCGTCATCGAATCTGTTACGACTTCTTCATTTTTAATCCAACGCGTTACTTTAGAGCCAATCGGTTTCATCACGACTTCGACATTGTATTCTGTATTCATACGGTGTTCGAATACTTCGAATTGAAGTTGACCGACAGCACCTAAAAAGATAACGTTCGTATGCAACGTTTCGTAATATTGAATCGCACCTTCTTGAACGAGTTGAAGTATCCCTTTATGGAACTGTTTGGATTTCATAACGTTTTTCGGCGATACTTCAACGAACATTTCTGGTGTGAATTGTGGAAGTGGTGCGAAAGAAAAGTCCTCTTTCCCGCCGATAATCGTATCGCCAATTTGATAATTTCCTGTATCGTAAATACCGATAATATCACCCGGATACGCTTCGTTTACTGTTTCACGATCGTCTGCTAAAAACTGTGTCGTTTGCGTTAATTTAAAGTCACGGGCTAAACGTGGAACACGGATTGTCATACCCCGTTCAAATTTCCCTGAAACGATTCGAACGAAAGCGATACGGTCTCGATGTTTCGGATTCATATTCGCTTGAATTTTAAAAATGAAACCTGAAAACGTCGGATAATCCGGCTCAATTTCTTTTCCGTCTGTTAATAAACGAGGCTGTGGGGGTGGTGCGAATTGTAAAAATGCATCTAAAAAAGTTTCAACACCGAACCCTGTTAATGCACTTCCGAAAAATACAGGTGTCAGTTCCCCTTTTGCGATCCGTTCGACGTCAAACTCATTTCCTGCTCCGTCTAACATTTCGACCATATCACGGGCTTCTTCGTAGTAAGACGTTTCTTTCATCGGATGATCAACAGCAAGCTCCCCTTCATCATCTAACGGTAATAAACGTTCATCGTGTTCCATATGAGTCGCTTCTACTCGATTGTTAAAGCGGTCATAAATCCCGTAAAATTCTTTCCCCATACCGATTGGCCAATTCATCGCATAGGATTCAATCCCGAGTACTTCTTCTAAGTTTTCGAGCAACTCGATTGGCTCACGTCCTTGACGATCTAACTTATTCATAAATGTAAAAATCGGAATGCCGCGCATTTGACAAACTTTGAATAATTTCTCTGTTTGCGGTTCAATTCCGTTTGCAGAGTCGACCATCATAACCGCTGCGTCTACTGCCATTAATGTTCGATACGTATCTTCACTGAAGTCTTCGTGACCTGGCGTATCTAAAATGTTGATTCGTTTGTCGTCATAATCGAATTGCATGACAGATGACGTCACGGAAATTCCACGTTTTTTTTCGATTTCCATCCAGTCACTCGTTGCATACTTCCCTGTTTTTCTTCCTTTTACTGTTCCGGATTCGTGAATCGCTCCTCCGAAAAATAATAGTTTTTCTGTCATCGTCGTTTTCCCAGCATCCGGGTGCGAAATAATCGCAAATGTGCGACGGTTTAATTGTACTTGTTGTTTACTCATGTCGTACTCCTTCATTTTCAATGGATGACGTTCGTCATTTCATCGTTACTTAAATCTTTTTTTCGCTTCATCTAAAGCAATCAGCGCATCCGAATGCGGATATTTCGTATGACCGATAATTTGATAATCTTCATGACCTTTTCCTGCAAAAATTAAAATATCGTCTTCATTCGCTTCTTGTACTAAAGAACGGACTGCTTCTTCGCGATCTCCGATACAACGATACTCGTTATGGGTCATACCAACTTCTAATTCAGACAATATCGATGCGTACGGTTCATCGCGTGGATCATCTGTCGTTAAAATGACATAATCCGCAGCCGAAGCTTTTTCAGCCATAATTGGACGTTTTTTTCGATCACGATTGCCACCGGTCCCAATTAAAAATAGCAAGCGCTGATTTTCTTTTTTATACGGTGTAATCGCTGCGATAGCTTGTTCAATAGCATCGGGTGTATGCGCATAATCGACATACATCGTCAACGGTAGTGACGTCTCAACTTTTTCCATACGACCTTTAATTGGAGCGATCGTTTGAAGCGTATCGACGATTGTTTCACTTTGATACCCTTTTGCGTATAAAGCAGCAGCAACTGCTAACGCATTCGCTACATTAAATGAACCGACAAGTTGTAAGGATGCATCATACGTTCCTTCAGGTGTATGTAACGTAAAAGCAGTTCCATCAACGTGTAATTCGATATCCGTTGCATAAAAATCCGCAGATTGTTTCATACTATACGTATAAATCGTATGTGGCGTCATTTGAGCATACCTTACAGACCATGGATCATCAGCATTTAAAATGACGTATTTTTCTTCTCGAACATCTTGACCGAGTCCAGCAAACAATAACCCTTTGGCATAACCGTAATGTTCCATCGTTTCGTGAAAGTCTAAATGATCTTGTGATAAATTCGTAAATATAGCAATATCAAACAACGTTCCTGAAAGACGTCCTTCAATCAAACCGTGCGAAGACACTTCAAGCGTCATCGTTTCTGTTTCTCGTTGTAATGCTTGATGCTGCATTGATTGCATCGTTAATACATCGGGTGTTGTATTTTCTGTTTCAAACCATTCCCCTTGAATGTTAAACCCAATCGTACCAATCGTAGCGGAACGTTCCCCGAGAGTGACGAGTGCATCGTGCATCATATTCGTCACCGTCGTTTTACCGTTCGTTCCTGTAACGCCGATCATCGTCATTTTATTCGATGGCATATGATAAAAAAGTGGCGCAAGTCGCTCAATTGCTACTTGTGTATTTTGAACATATATAATGCCTACATCACTCGGTACTTCTACTTTTTTAGAAGCTAAAATAACTGTCGCACCTTTTTCCACTGCTTGTAAAACGTAGTCATGTCCATCAACTGTAAACCCTTCGATACAAACAAATAAACTATTCGGTACGACTTTACGCGAATCAACAGCGATCGATTCAATTATTTTCGGCATCGGGCCGCAAAGGCGGTCGACATATAATGCATGCAATAATAAATCCATTTCCATCCGTTTCGTATTCATGCAACATTCTCCTTACAACATTTGTGATTGGACATACGTGACGAGCAACGTATACGTCGCTTTTAAAGAATCGACATGTGTACGTTCTAATGCATGCGACGATTCGATTCCCGGACCAAACAATGCATGGCGTACATCATAGCCTGCACGAATGGCAGCAGATGCGTCCGAACCGTAATACGGATAAATATCTATTCGATGCGGAATGTTTTCACGTTGGCAAAGTGTCGTTAAATGACGTGTTAATCCGTAGTGATAAGGGCCGCTAGAGTCTTTGGCACAAACAGAGACGGTATATTCATCCGACATTTGTCCATCGCCAAGTGCGCCCATATCAACTGCAATATATTCAACCGTTTGAGCTGGAATATTAGAGTTACCACCGAATCCAATTTCTTCATTGTTCGAAATGTAAAAATGGGTCGTATACGGTAAAGTTATATTTTGTTCTGTCAACTGTTTCACAAGTGCTAATAACAATGCCGTACTTGCTTTATCATCTAAATGTCGTGATTTTACAAATCCACTCGGTGTAACTTCAAAACGTGGATCAAATGAAACGAAATCTCCTACTTCAATGCCGAGAGCACGTGTTTCTTCTGCCGTCGTTACTTTTTCATCTAAACGGACTTCGATATTTTGTTCATTTCGTGGAGCTGTACCTGCATCTTGGTAAACGTGAACCGACGTTTGATGCATTAAAATTGTTCCGGTTACAGTTCCTTTATCATACGTATGAACGGTACAATATTCGCCTTCTACTGCATTCCAACGAAAACCGCCGACCATCGTTAACTTTAAACGTCCGTCGCTTTTAATTTCTTTAACCATCGCACCTAGCGTATCCACATGAGCGGTTAAAAGACGATGTTTCGTATCGTCTTGCCCTTTTAATGTCGCGATAACTGCACCTTTATTCGTTCGTGTCGTCTTCACACCAAATGATTCAAATGTTTGTTCAATATGGTGCATCACTTGTTCTGTATAGCCTGATGGGCTCGGAATATTTACGAGTGTTTGTAACGTTTGTAATGTCCAATCTTGATCGAATTGCATATTGTCAAAACTCCTTCATCTCTATAATGTCACTTCTATTTAGTATACGCTTTTTTATCATTTTAAAAAAGTGCGAAGCAACGTTTCTTTTCCAGCATACGGTGGATAAGCGAAATTCGAGTATACTTTTGTACTTTTTTGCATGATCGCTTTCTCATGAGTAAATGCATCAAATGTCGCTTTTCCATGATACGTTCCGACTCCTGAAGTACCTACTCCTCCAAACGGTAAATGTAAATTGCCGACGTGCGTTAGCGTATCGTTAATGCAACCTCCACCGAAACGCATCATCGTCATCACATAATTTGCTATGTCTTGTCGCTCTGTAAAGACGTAAGCTGCGAGTGGCCGCGAATGACGATCGACATAGTCAACAACTTCTCGTATGTCATCGTACGGAAGAATCGGAAGAATTGGGCCGAACAATTCATCTTCCATCAAAGGATTATTTGTATCGTCTAATACGACGATTGTCGGAGCAATATAACGTTGTGCGCGATCACGTTCTCCACCAAAAACAATAGAAGATTCGGTCTGTTGAAGTAAATCATCTAATCGGTCCCAATGATGCTCATGAATGATTCGGCCATAATCTTCACTTTTTGAAGGATCTTCCCCGTAAAAACGTTGAACGACTGACTTCAATAATGAAAGAAAAGATGACAGAACCGATGAATGGACGAACGCATAATCCGGTGCAACACATGTTTGACCTGCATTCGTCCATTTTCCCCAAGCGATACGTTCGGCAGCTGTTTTTAATTTTGCCGTTTCATCGACGATGACCGGACTTTTGCCGCCTAACTCAAGCGTCAACGGGGTGAGACGTTCAGCAGCTGCTTTCATCGCAATTTTACCGACACGTACACTTCCAGTGAAAAATATTTTATCAAATGGGGCATGAAAGAGCTCATTCGTCCATTCCGCTTCCCCTTGCATGATTCGTACGTATTGAAGTGGAAAAATCGTCGTTATGATTCGTTCAAGAACGTCTGCTGTTTCTTTTGCATATTCAGACGGTTTAATAATGGCACAATTCCCCCCAGCAATCGCACCGATTAGTGGCTCTAAGACGAGTTGTACCGGATAATTAAACGGTCCGACAATACAAACAACCCCGTACGGATCACGCTGTGTCCAACTTTCCGCTTTTTGGAAATAAATAGGCGTCGACACTTTTTGTCGTTGCATCCATCGTTCTACATGCTGATTTGCATAATCGATACTTACATAAAATGGACCTAGCTCGGTCATGTATGCTTCTGTACGACTTTTCCCTAAATCGTTCTGCAACGCTTGAAGCAATGATTCTTCATGTTGTTGTACGGCACGTTTTAACATTTGTAACATTTGGCGACGAAATGCTAATGAGCGTGTCATTCCTCTTTCAAAATAATGGCGTTGTTCTTCTATCGCTCGTTGTAATGTTTTATTCAAAATAACCTTCCCCTTCCCATCGTTCACGTTCAATTTCCTCTGCAATCCACTGTAAATCTAATGCTGTAATCGTCAATATTTCATACGATGTACGTTCACTATATTTCACTGCTGAACGTTTCATAAACTTCGGAGAACCTTCATTATCTTCATCATAGAGAAATAAGATGCCGTCGGAGTTTTCAAATAAAAATTGATTACGTGCTTGAAATTGCCACGGTCCTTCATATGGCCGTTTCGTTAAAGCAGTCGAAAAGTCTGCTGCTGCTATCATTTGGTCGTATTTTGCTTGATTTGCTTCATTCCAATTTTCAGCTTGCCCTTCAAATGGTGGCAATACAGCGTATTTTAATGGATATTTCTTCTTCAACTCTTGAACGACTTCCGTTGCCCACATTTCAACTCCTAGTTGTCCGCTGACGATGACCCACTCTAATCCATCTTCAGCAAGTGAAACAAACATATCCCGGAGCGCCCGTTGAATAACGGGTACCCCAGGATGATCGTCTGAAAATATACCGAGTTCAAAAGGTTTGTACCCGGTGACAACGAGACGATGGATCAACGATAATCGTCTACTTTATCATTTTTTTCGAGCGCTTTTGCAGCGAGCATTTGAATGACCATGTCATCCATCGGTGGGTTATGCAAACCTGCACGAACGTCACGGTAGTAACGTTGCAATGGGCTCTTCATTTGTAAACTACTTCCGCCTACAAGACGCATCGCACGGTCAACGATATCGACCGCTAAATTTGTAACGATATGTTTCGCAGCAGCCAGTTCTGTCGTAATACTGTCGCGGCGATCATCATCACACATAGCAGCTACGTTGTATAACGTGTTGCGGGCACTTTGTAAACGCCATTCCATTTGACCGATATGTTCGCGAACGTTTGGTAGTTCGCTAATCGTTGTGTCGATACTATTCGGCTTATGATGTAATGAAAAGTTCACTGCATAATCACGTGCAGCACGTGCAATTCCGAGATAGCAAGCAGGTGTATGTAACGCCCACGGATTGACGACACCTTTTCGTTCTGGAGGAGTCGGCTCCACGAGTGCGATATCCTCGACATATACATCTTCTAGTACGAGGTCATGGCTCTCCGAAGCACGCATTCCAACGACATCCCACGTCTCATCAATTGAAAGACCTTCTGCATGGCGTGGTACTAAAAATGTACCGATTGCATTATTTTCTTCTACCCATGCTGAAACGAGGAAATGCGTAAGAGCAGGAGACATCGTTGTGAAAATTTTACGGCCGTTTAAAACCCATCCGTTTTCTGAACGAACAGCATTCGTACCTGGACGTCCACCACGTGCGGGGCTTCCTGTACGCGCTTCACTCATCGCGCGATTCACAAGAGCGCCTTCTTTTAATAACTTCGCAAATGACGTAAGCTGTTCTTCCGTCCAAAGGCGCGTCGTATAAATTTCTCCTACGACTGCTTGATGCCACCCTATTGCGAGTGCTGTTGCACCATCCATCGAACCGATCATTTCTTGGAATAAAGCATGGTCGGTTGCTGAAATGCCACCTCCGCCGTATTCTTTCGGTAACGTTAATGTCGTATACCCTAATTCGACGAGTGTTTGCACATTACGATGAGGAAATGATGAATGACGGTCATTGTAATCCGCATGTTCAGCGAAATTCTCTCGCTCTCCTTGTAATCGCTCTAACCATTGTCGTTGAAAATCTGTTGTTGTAAACTGTTTTAGACTCATGTAGTCCACTCCTTTCTCAACTATTGTATGCATAAACAGTATGAAATGAAAACCTTTTCTTTCTGTTTCAGGCATTTTTTTGCTCTTTCGACTGTCACATTTTCTTAACATTTACGATTCCTTTTTATTTTTATCATTTTTTCACTTTACTTTTATTTTATCTTATGTTATATTTTTATATGTGTTCAAAAGAGATCCCGTAGCTCAGCTGGGAGAGCGCTACCTTGACAGGGTAGAGGTCGCTGGTTCAAGCCCAGTCGGGATCATAATAAAAACCTTGAATGTTGATATCAACATTCAAGGTTTTTTCTTGTCATTTTTTAGTTCTATAATATTTGTTGGGGTTTCTACACAATGCCTTCGGATTTGTGTGCATAAAAAACGGTTCTTTTTCAAATTATGTTAAGTGCTGCGATGTCGATGACTTAAAAATATAAACATACGACGGTTCGATTAGTAGTTTAATATGTATAGTTAAGATGATGATTTCCGTTGAATGTGCAACAAATCTTCCCATATTTGTGTTGCAACAGGCAAACATTGATACATTTCATACACCGGATAATTTAACCGTTTATTTAACGTATCACATAACAACTGCGCGAGTTCTTCTGAACACCGAATGGAGTCGAGGCTATCGAGAATATCTTTCACTTCTTGCTTATATTTCGTTTGTGGCTTTCCAATCTCTACTAAGCTTTCGGGGTCCCATCGATTTAAGTGTTCGTGCATTATTCGTTCGATTTGTTTTTCTTCCATAGCTGCTTTCCTTTCTTATCTTTTTATAAGTGTGCTCACAGCCCCTACCCTAAAGGGTGGGGGCTGTGAGCACTCGTTATCCTCATATTTTAATGTATTTTTACATACTTTTGTATATTAAAAGGAGGTGGAAATCAAAGCTAACTCATAAAGCATATAAATTTCGTATCTATTCTAATAAAAATCAAGAAGTATTAATGGCTAAAATGATTAGTTGTTCTCGTTTTGTTTTTAATCATTTTTTAGCAAAATGGAAGGATATATGAAGAAAAAGCTTGACGTATACTGCTTATTCTTCTCCATTAACACCATTCAAAAAAAAGAATTAGAGTCGTAGTTCAAAAAGCTTCATCATGATTTGATTATAACAAAAACAAAAGGAGTGACACAATGATTTGCTTTTGTGACGAAGAAACGACAGCCGTTTATATTCAAGGCGACTTTGCAGACCCGCTTTGGTGTCAGCATTGCCATGCCAATTTAGAAATTTGTCAGATTGCTTCAATCGAACTCGCTCGACAATTCCATCATTGGAATGCACAATATGGCGAATGGATACAGTGGGAAAATGAAGACGCACCTTACAATGCCGAACAAGTGAAAAAAGTAAACCGTTTCAACGAAGAAGGGAAACGGTTAACCGCATTGCTACAACTTGAAAAAGATGCTACTTGTACGATTCGATATGAACCGGTTATCATCTCGTATACCTAGTAAAAAAACGCATGAAATCAAAAGTGAATTTTGATCCCATGCGTTTTTCGTTACATATTATTTTTCTTTTTTCGGAAGATAAATAAACTACCTATGAGTATCAACCCTACACCGATAACTGGAACTTTCCATCCGATTTGTTCGTTCGTCTGTGGTAATCCATGCTTGTCGGATGTATCAGTTTCATTACTTTGTCCTTTTGGAGGATGGGATGAATCAAGTTCATGTTCGTTCGGATGATTCGTTTCCCCGCCCGACCCTACTTCAGGATTTGGATTTGGTTCTGGTTTTTGTTCTCCTCCTGCACCTGGATCTGGTTCAGGATGCGGTTTTGGATTTGGTTCCGGGTTCGGATTTGGTTCTGGATCTGGATTCGGACTTGGCTCTGGGTCTGGATTTGGTTCTGGATCTGGATTCGGACTTGGCTCTGGGTCTGGATTCGGTTCAATCTGTTTCTCATTTTTGACAATGACAAGCTCTGTCGAACCATTGACTAATTCAATTTGAATAAGCTCGTCGCGCATTTCATATCCTTCTGGTGCTCGTATTTCTTTAAAGGAATAAGTTCCTTTCGTTAAATGGCGAATGTAAATTTCTCCACTTTTATTCGTTGTATACGTTCCAACTAATCGAGGTACTCCCGAAGTCGTTTCGTATAACTCAAATTGAGCTCCTTCTAACCGTTCATTCGTAAGATTGTCTACTTTCTGAAGTTTTATCGTCGCTTCTTTCGGATCAGACCCCCCGCCATTACCTGGTGGTTGCGGAGTCACTTTTTTCATATTTTCAACTGTTACCGCTGCTGTCGTAGAATTCGAAATTTGGACGAGATGTTTCGTTTGGTCTAGTTGGTAACCATCCGGTGCCTTCGTTTCGATAAAGTAATAATTACCTTCTGTTAAACCTGTCACTTTTAACTTACCCGATGCA
>JASLJC010000041.1 GCA_030152585.1 Savagea sp.
TCCGGTTAGCGTCAAAACACGTCTCGGGTATTACGAAGTAGAAGAGTGGCGCAACTGGTTAACGCACTTACTTCAACAAAATATTGCGAACTTATCGATTCATTTACGGACACGTAATGAGATGAGTAAAGTACCGGCTCATTGGGAACTCATTCCAGAAATTAAAGCATTACGTGATGAAATTGCTCCCCATACGTTACTTACGATTAATGGGGATATTCCCGACCGGCAAACAGGACTCGAACTCGTTGAAAAATATGGGGTAGACGGCGTTATGATTGGACGAGGTATTTTCAAAAATCCTTTTGCATTTGAAAAAGAAAAACGTCACCATACGAGTGAAGAATTACTCGAATTGTTACATTTACATCTCGATTTGCATGATCGTTATTCCGCAGAACTAGAACCACGTCCTTTCAAAGCATTGCATCGCTTTTTTAAAATTTACGTCAAAGGGTTTTCAGGCGCTAGTGTATTGCGACATGCGTTAATGAGCACTTCTACAACAGACGAAGTACGTGCTTTACTTCAACAATTTAAAGATGAAGCGATTGAACGACGTCAAAATAAAAAGTCATGAAAAGGAGGCTGGAACAAAACAGTCTCGTTTCATACTCACTATTCCGTATGGATTTGCAGACGCCTGCGGAATAGCGAGCTTTTCAAGTTCCCGAGAAAAATTGCTTCGGAAGTTGAAGAGTGAACCCGTGACAAGCATGCAAATCCGAAAGAATTGTGCATAAAGATAAAACCTAGCATCCACCTATTTCAAAAATAAAAGGATACTAGGTTTTTTATTTAGCTAAGTTTTGTCTCATCCTCTTTTACGCACATTTATAAAATTGGTTATATCGTACTACATTTATAAAAAGCGTATGTTCATTGTTTCACATACCTTTTTATGAGAGAAAAGAAGAATAATTTCTTTCTCTCTACGTTTCAACGTTCGGTTTTAAACGGTTGCAACACTTACTTTGTTAACGTTTTCACAAACTTTAAATTGTCTGAACTCTCATAACTTTAGAACATCATTAAAACGCTTTCTTTTCATCGAAAAACACGTATACTTATGTTGATTTTCTTTAGAAAGAAGGGGTATGTTTGGAAAAATTCGCGTTTTTATTTACGAAATTCCCGCTCGTCATCGCTTTTTCGGGACTCGTTGCTGCAGCATTATTTTTTGGGGCAATACTCGTGCTTGCAGGGTTTAGCGCGTTCGTTATTTACCAACTTATGCGACGTATCGTCGCTTCATATTGAATGACAAAACAAAGTGATCGTCTCCTTATAAAGGTCACTTTGTTTTTTTATGCCTTTTTCCCCTTTTTTCTTTAAACTGATAGGACATACTTTCTAATTTTACATTTTTCGACTATTTCTCCTCATTATTTTGTTATACTGACCATACTAAAAAAAGGAAATGAGGAATATACTTTGCTGAAAAAATTTGTTTCGTTCGTCATCATCATTTCGACTGTTTTATTATTACAAGCATGCAGTTCTTCTCCTGCCGATCGACTTATCGGCACATGGAAAATAGAACGGAATGGTGAATTTCAATCGTTTGTTGAGTTCACTGAAGATCGAGCAATCGCTTATCCTTTAAAAGGAGATCCTCAACCCGTCCCTTACACACTCATTGAAAAAAATGACGATCGGTGGATGGTTTATGTAACAGAACCTTCTAACGGAAAAGAAGAATTGTTTTTCCAAGGATACTTTAAAGATAAAAATACAATTCAAACGTATACACTTGTCGAAGAAGAAGACGAAAAAACGTTACCTGTTTTTCATCGAATTGATGACCTTGAAAAAGAATTAGCTCTTGCACGCGACAATAAAGAAAAAGAACGTGAAGAAAAAAGAAAACAAGCAGAAAAAGAACGTGAAGATGAAAAGAAGAAAATGGAACGCGATGAAAGTAAGACACGTGACATCAACGAAAAACCGAAAGAAGAAACAAAAAATGAAGGAGAAAGAACGACACCTTCCGACAATAAAACGAACGTCGATTCTTCCAATCAAAACTCTTCTCAGCTCGCTTCATTTACTCAACGAGCAGAACATCTTCAGAAAAAAATGCTTACGGACCGAGACCGTATATATCCAAATGGTCAAGCACCCATCGGCTTTACGGGACAATATTATAACGAATGGGATGCATTATTAAATGATGTTTGGCAGCACTTAAAACAAACATTACCTGCAGATCAATTCGCACGTGTACTTCAAGAGCAACGCGAATGGGTTGCGCTTAAAGAACGTATCGAAGGCGATGCCGCTTCATCCGTACAACGCGCCGGTGCTCGCGACGAAACGACTGAAATGACTGAAACACGGGTCTTTCAATTAATCCGAACAGCTTCTTAAATGAAAAGAACGAGTAAAAACATCCTTCCAACAATGTAGAATTGTTGGAAGGATGTTTTATTATGATTATTCTGCTCCAATTCCTGTATGTGAACGAACAGACATTTCTGCGAAAATTTCATCGTTCGCTTCAGGTTTTGTAACGAGTGATCCAATGACTGCAGCTAAGAAGCCAAGTGGAATCGAAACGATTCCTGGGTTTGTTAATGGGAAGATTGCATTCGCTCCCATTACTGTTGGTCCGATAAAAATAAGACCAATTGTGACGAGGGAACCGATAAGAAGCGATGATACCGCTCCTACTGTGTTGAAGCGTTTCCAGTAAATTGAGAAGATAATTACTGGTAAGTTTGCTGCTGCTCCTATTGTAAATGCATATGTGACGAGCTGTGCAACGTTTAAATCTTTCGCTAAAATTCCGAGTAAAATCGATGTAACCCCAATTCCGAGTGCTGCATATTTTGCAACTTTGAATTGTTTCTGTTTATCAACTTTTCCTTTCATAATCACGTTCGTATATAAATCGTGAGCGAATACTCCAGCTCCTGTAATGACGAGCCCTGCTACTACTGCGACAATCGTCGCGAACGCCACTGCTGAAATGACAGCCATGAACAATTCTCCACCGAACGTTCCGGCTCCACCACCGAGAACTTGACCGAGAAGTGGTGCGGCCATATTACCTCCTGCATCTACTTGTGCAATTACTTTCGGTCCGACAATAGCTGCTGCTGCGAAACCGATTAATGCGATAATGAAGTAGAATGCTCCGATAATCATCATGGCCCACATAACTGATGAACGCGCTTCTTTTGCATCAGGTACTGTGAAGAAACGGACGAGTAAGTGAGAAAGTCCTGCTGGCCCTAAAATATGCGAGATTCCGAGTGATAATAAGTCGATCGGGTTCGTATATAAGTTACCTGGTCGCATGAAGTTTTCGCCACCGACAGTAATCGCTTGCCCGAATAATTTAGATAAGTCTAATTTGAAAATAATAATAATTAAGAAGAACATGATGAGCATTAAAGCCATTAAAAGTACTGCTTTAATCATTTGTACCCAACTTGTTGCAAGCATTCCACCCATCGATACGTAAATCATCATTAAGATACCGACGAAAATTAGTGAAATTTCATAAGGAATACCGACGAGTAAGTGAATTAATGCTCCGGCTCCGACGAGTTGTGCAATCATGTAAAACATCGTAATCGAAATCGTAACAAGTGATCCTGCTGTTCGAACAGGACGTTCTTTCAAACGAAACGAAATAACGTCTGCTACTGTAAAGTTTCCAGAGTTACGGAAAGGCTCTGCAATGACGTACATAATAATTAAGTAACCCATTAACCAACCGATTGAATACATGAAACCGTCGTATCCGTAGAGTGCGACGAGTCCAGCGATACCGAGGAATGATGCGGCACTTAAATAATCTCCTGAAATTGCAAGTCCGTTTTGGAACCCTGTGAGTGAACGTCCCGCTGCGTAGAAGTCATCTGTTCCTGATGTTTTCTTACTTGCCAAGTACGTCACATAAAGTGTTAAACCGATAATGGCAACGAATAATAAAATACCAAATATTTTAGCTGTATCCATATTATACGCCCTCCTTCTCTAACGTTTCAGGAGCGTATTTGACGACAATTTCGTGTGCAAGTCGGTCATACTCCCGCGCTTTAAACATGTAAATTCCTGCAAGTGTCCACGTCACTAAGTAATAACTAATCCCGTACAAGTAACCGTACGTAATGTTACCAATTGCAAATGATGCCATAAAATCTTTTGCGTAGGCACTCAATCCAATAAACGACAAGTAGTAAATGACGAAGAGAATCGGGATCGGGAAAATGAAACGATATTTTTTACGTTTCAAAGCCTGAAACTCTTCTGTCTGTTCAATTTTTCTGTAATCGACCATTTCGATTACCCCCTTTACAAGAGTGATTTTCTTTTGGACTAACTTTTGAACTTGTTCACAGTATAGACGAAAATAGTTCGATATAGCGTTTTATTGCGTGAGTGGTATGTTTTCATGTACGAACGGTTCATTTAAGCGTCTCATAGTATTTTTATTTGAAAGCGTATACATATCCTGAAACATAAAAAACGTACGAAGTTTATCAAGTAGATACTTCGTACGCTGTCATTACTAACTCAATGATTGAAATTGTTCAAATAATGGTTTTCGTGCAGAACGACTTACTGGAATTTGCGTTTCATCTGGATCACTCATCGTAATATTGTAAGCACCGTTAAACCACGGTGTAATTTCTTTCACATGACGTAAATTGACAAGGTAACTTCGATGCGGTCTGAAAAATGCGTCCGATTGAATCGCTTCTTCTAGTTCTCGTAACGTTAACTTGCTTTCTAATATACCTCGCTTTGTCGCAATACGTAACGTTCGATCGACTGGCATTGCAAAATAAATATCTTCTAATGCGAGCGCAATCATTTTCTCATTATGTTCAATTAACAATTTTTTCGGCTCTTTTTTGACCTGTGGAGTAGGTAAACCTGTTCGTTTTCGTATCCGTTCCATCATCGTCATGAATCGAAAATCGTCATATGGTTTTAATAAATAATCGACCGCCTCCATATCAAATGCTTCGAGTGCATAATGGTCATAAGCGGTAATAAATACGATAAAAGGAGGTGATGAAGCCATTTGACGTATTTGACGAGCAACGTCAATTCCTTTTATTTTAGGCATTTCAATATCTAAAAATAAGACGTCTGGACGGTGCTTTGCATACAAATCAAGTGCTTCTTGACCATTTGAAGCAACACCTACGATTTCGATGTCTCCTTGTTCTTCTAACATGTATTGTAATTCTTGTTGTGCAAGTTGTTCATCTTCTGCAATGACTACACGTATCATTCTATTTCGTCTCCTTCTAATGGAATGACGAGTTCTATGCGTGCTCCTTTTTCATTTTGAAAAGAAAACGACGCTTCTCGTCCTAATAATTGTAGAAATCGGGAACGTACATTAAAAAGACCTGTTCCTCCTTCTTTATTTTCCAATGACTTACGACCGAGTAAATTTAATTTCTCTTCAGGGAAGCCGACACCATTGTCGGTAACTGTAATACGAATCGCTTTTGGATAACATTTTGCCTCAATATGAATATGACCATTTTCGATATCTTTTACTCCATGTTGTACCGCATTTTCAACGAGCGGTTGTATTGTAGAAGGCGGGATTAAAATATGACCGATTTGTTCTGGTATGTGAGATGTAATTGTCAATCGATCACCGAATCGCGCGGTTACTATTTCTGTATATGTCCGAACGTGCTCCATCTCTTCACGTAATGGAATAAGAGGGTCTTTTACGATATTCATATTAAAACGCATAAATTGAGCAAGTTCTACCGTAATATGGCGTGCTCGTTGCGGATCGATGCGTATGAGCGAAGCAATGAGATGTAACGTATTGAATAAAAAATGTGGATTAATCTGTGCTTGCAAACTACGAAGTTCAGCATCGAGCATTTTCGCTTCTAACTGATCGTGACGGATTTCATTTAATTGATTCGTAATAAATAGACCGAGTCCTTCTGCTAATACGAGTTCTACGGGAGAAACTTGCGCTTGTTTTTTAAAATATAACTTAATATAACGAATCGGTGCATGATCCGTCATAACAGGAATGATAATTGCTGCACCGAGTGGGCACGATTCATAAGGACATTGAATTTCACTCGGTGTAAAAGCAGCGGTCGCTTTTTTTCGTTCGTATGCGCGACGAGCAAGCGGCGTTTCGACTTCATGACTATGCCCGAGTCCAACGTGAGACAAAACACGCTGACGATCAGTTACCGTTACAGCAATCGCAAAAGGTAACCGTTCGTATAACAAACGAGCAAGTCCTCGTGCCATTTGTTGTTCATCATCTTTTCGTAAAAAAGGAGTCGCCTCTTCTGCTAATTGAAGGGCTCGACGTGTCGCTTCCGCTGCTTCGTTTTCTTGTTCTCGAATGACGATACGAATCATCGTTAAAAAAACAACAACGCCAATGCTATGCAACGTTACGTACGGCAAAATAATATTCGTAATCGCTTCGCGTAAAGGGTACGGTAAAGACGGATGAAATGCAATCATCCCGACATAAACGACAGCCGGTACTAATCCGATAAAAAAAGCTTGTAACGGCTTCACGAGACGGTCTTTAGCAAATTGACGACCGAGTAGCCCTGCCCATAATCCCGCAACTGGAAATAATAAAGCATGTACGAATAATCCGAGTCCACCGACGAAAAAGAGATGAATGCTTGTCACAAGTCCTGAGCCAAGACCAATTGTAGGACCACCGAGTAATCCCGCAATAACGATGGCCATCAGTGCAAAACTTAACACCCATTCATCAGGAGAAGCTCGCCAAACGTACATCGACATAATCGTTCCATCTCGTCCGATTACAAAACCGAGCATCGTACTGACAATACCGAACAACCCGAGCATCATAATGTGCACAGCTGTTACTCGATGTGAAGAACGTTGCCGAAAAATAGAAACGAATCCTGGCATTCGTGTAAATAAAAAAGCAAGCATTAATAAAAGTGCAATTCTTTCAATCGCTATGAACCAAAACATTCAAGTCCTCCTTTTGTAACCGCTATCTTTTTATAATAACGTAATCATACATCCGATTTATTCAAAAGAAAAGAAAGGAAGGCAAAACTCGACTAAATCAAAACCCAGCATCCATTTATTGTACAAATAAGTGGGTACTGGGCTTTCTTTTTTGTTTCGTGTACGATTCTTTTATAGAAGCTATTCAAACGCAAAATTCTTTATAAATTCCATAAATCGAGTTGGCGTTTTAACTCTTCTGTCAACTCATTTTTCTTTCGCTCTCTTTTTATTTTCATTTCTTTTTCTTCGAGTCGAAACGATCGAATATGATCGGCATTGTAATAACGACCGTTAATTTCAAACCAACGGCTCGGACGTTCAGTTAACGTCTGTAATGAAAATTGAGGAGTAGAACGAAACTCGACTGTTTTTTCTGTACCATCGCTATACTCCATCGTTAGGACAAACCATTTCTGTTCCATTTTTATTCCTCCTTTTGACGGGAAAACCATTTTTTCTTCGGTTTTTGAACGTTGGCTGATTCGCTTTCAAACTGTTTTGCAAACATCGTTTGGAATGTTTCTTTCGTAAATGTATCTTTAAAAAACTCATCAATGGAACGGTCAGGATGTTCAATTTTCTCTTTGGCCGCTTGATAAGCCATTTCAGATACAGTTAAACCGAGTGAGACAGTCACAGTAGAAGCGACAGTTCCGTTGATCATTCCTCCGGCGACAGTTCCAACACCTGGAACGAATTTTACAATTTGAGCGACAATGTACCGACCAAACTGGCTAATCAATTCTCCTACGCCAAGTGCGGCAAGTAGTGATTGCACATGTTCTGAAAGTGATCCGAGGTCATATTCTCCTAATATTTTACTAATCATTTTCGCTTGATTCGCAATTAAGATTGGACCATCTGCAAACGGAATCGGCGTAAAACCAACTGCAAATGCGGCTGCAACATGTCGTCGTATTGATGATTCGAGTTCTGTTTTTGTCTGTTGCAAATCATACAACTGCGAAGTTCGAATCGCATGCTTTAATCCTTCTTCACAATGCGCATTCAGCCAACGATAAACGGAAACATGAGTTCCTGGATCTTGCGTCACCGCTGCGTATGGAATGTTTTCTTTTCCTAGCGCTTCTCGAAATTGCGTGACGATAACTGGCTCTACTTCATCTGCTTTCGTAATGACAACTAATACAGGTATTCCTCTTTTTTCAATTTTACGTACCGTACGTAAATCGACAGCTGTAATACGTGCAGCAGGTGCTCCTATCATATAGATGACAAGATGCATCTGCTCATTTATCGGTCGGTCGCTTTCTTTCAATTGATCTTCGATTGCTTGTTCAAATGCGACAGGGTAAGCATCTCCTAACGTATACGTAATCGGTGTATGTACATCGTATACGATTGGTTGCTTTGGGCAGTGTAAAGAAACATATGCTTCTTCTGCCCCGATTACTTGTACAGTAGGATGTTCTCCTCTTTGTTCATATGCTACTAATAAATCTTCTGTCGTCTGTTGGAATCGTTTTTCAATCATCCGAACCCCTCCTTATTCGTACTTCTATTACCCCTTATTTAAAAAAATACACGTTCTTCGGAAATAAGCGTTTGTTTTCCCTTTTTTTAGGCTACTTATCTTATGGAGGTGTTTAACATGAAAAAATATTTATTTTTCGTTATGCTCATGACGAGTATTACACTTGTCCTTACAGCTTGTGTAACAAACCAGCATAATGAAGCTCAAGTAGAGGAAAAGGAGGAACTTCCAGTGCATACGATTGGACTCATTGATGAAATTGAAGCGAACCGAATTTTAATTACCGTGAAACAATCACCTTTCGGCCAAGACCGAAAAGGGGAAAGAATGTACTTTAATATCGATGCATTATCTTCTAATACGATTAAACAGTTAAAAAGAAGCCAAGTTGTAGACATTACACACGGTCCTGCTGTCGGCCTATCTTTTCCGCCTGTCGGTGTAGCTGAACAATTAGTTCTCGTTGACGAAGGTTTATCGAAAACACCACACGTCACAGTATTTACACTTGACGACAACGAACAAACACTCGTCCGTTCTCACGACTTAATCGGTACAGATGTTACAAATCTTGACACGCTCTTACAACCTCTCATATGGCAACAAGGTTCTCCTTCTTTTGAAGAGATATTACATGCATTCACATTTAATGCAACGACACACGATTTCGAACGCGATACGGTACAAGTAGGTTACGATGCGAATCGCAATATCGTTTTAGCACGCTATAAATCGAATCAGTACACGACGATAACGAAAGAACAATTTGAGGAATTGCAACGTCTTTTATTTCCTCAAGCAGCATAATTTAAATGAGAACACAACATCTTTTGGATTCATATTATATAATATGAAATAGAACAATGGTTTCTTGAAAGAAAGGTGGAAGTATAGACATGTTAAAAGATATTTTACTTCTCGGAGGCGTCGGTCTTTTCGTCATTGGCATGTTGTACGTTTTATATCGTGTTATGCAAAAATTAGAATGGAAATAACAACGCTTATCGAACAAAAACCCCCTCTTTCTAGAAAGGATTCGTTTTCTTTCTAGACGAGGAGGTTTTTCTATTTAATCGTTATAATATTGCATCCAATACCAACGAAGTGCGTCTTGTTCGATTTTTTCAACGAACAATGCTTTTCCTTCATCATATTTTGCTCGATTGTCGGGATACATCTTCGCTAAATCTAATTTTAATTGTCCATACATCGTCGTCACATCTCGAGAAGCACGTAAATAGTCACGGAACGCTAAATGACTAATGATAGCATATACTTCATCTGAACGGTAAACGGCAATATGGTATTTCACGTAGCGACCTTCTTTTAATAACTCAGGTCGCTTTCCTTCTGTTCGATCAATCAAATAGCCGGCTTCCTTTAAAATTGCTTCATATGTATCAAGCACGTCGAATGATTCAACGACGAGTAACATGTCAATCATCGGTGAAGCGGACAACTGTGGTACTGACGTACTACCGACGTGGAATAATCGTAACGCATTTCGATCAATCAACTTACAAAACTTTTCTTTTTCTTCTTCAAAACGCTCTGGCCACAATGGGTCGTAAGCGACGACATCTACTTTTTTCATCCTTCATTCCTCCTTCCTTTTAGTATACTTCTTTTCTCACACAATTTCATCTCGCGC
>JASLJC010000095.1 GCA_030152585.1 Savagea sp.
ACATCGACGATCGAATTTGTTGATTGAGCGTCGTACCGTAGACGAATCTTATTCATATCGAGTTGATCTGTAGCGATATTATTTGGAAAAGTAATCGTTAGTCGATCGATAAAGTCTTCTACTTTGTGAGCGTCTATGCCGTAACCGTTATTCGAACTGTTCCACATATAGAAAGAGCGACCGATCGTTCCGTGATTTCCACGTAAAATGATAGGTTCTGTAAATTGTACATCGACGTATCGATCTTCAAACTGAGCGCGTGCGTAAACTAATGCAGGACGTGCACGGTCTACTGCTTGCAATCTCGTTTTACTATAGTCTTCGTACATCGTATCGTCAATATTTTCAATACGTAAAGCTCTGTTCCATTGATCCGTACCTAAACTTGTAAAACTATCTGCTTCAATTCGAATATCAAAAGCTCGATCGAATCCTGTTTTAAAAAAGTACTGCTCTTCTGCTTTCAAAACGATCGTTTTTCCACGTACCGTCGTTGTGAAATGGCGTTGACTCGTTAATTTCGTCTCGGCAACCGTACTATTTTTGTCACTTCTTCGAAAACCTTGCATTTCAATCGCTCGTTCTGGAATCCGTTCAATTAAATGGTCAAAATGCAAGTGAAGTTCAGTCGCGCTCATTAAGGTGATTCCTGTCAAATGCGGCGCTTTTTTTGAATGAAGTGTACGCAACCGATACAGAAATTGTGTGAAATCTCCTCGCTTTATCGTTCGGTCAGTTCCGTAAATCGTTTTAGAAAATCCGTTTGTAATGCCGTGTTGTTGGAGCGCAGCGACTGCTAGACGATATTGAGGTGCAACATCTCGGAATGTTAATCGTGTAGGATCGCCTTTTAATTGATAAATTCGTGAAACGATTAATGCAATTTCTCCTCGTGTAATGTCTTGATCCGTCCCAAAGTGGGTACTAGAGATACCATGCATATAACCTGAAGCTTTTAAAGCACGTACATATTTATTAGAGCGAGCGTCTACGTCTGTGAAACCGTGATGAGGATTTTGACTTAAGTTCAAACGAAGAGCAGATGCGATTAAAGCGGCTGCGTCTCCTCTCGTTACGTTTTCATACGTTCCGAAGTGTTTCCGGTCCCATGTTGGAGCTTCACGATCTAATACGTATTGAACGGCAGGTGCAAGGTAAGAAGGTACATCTTCTAAATCTTCTACTTTTTGAATTTTTGCTGCATGTACCGTGAAATTCATCATCGTACTACCGATGAATAAAAAGATGATCATCATCATAAAAAAGCGATAGGTTCGTAACATATAAAAAACCTCCTTCCCGTTCATTATAACGGTGAAAGGAGGAGAAAGAAAGAAGAGGCAGATTATGCAGTATATAGGGCTAACTCTCATTAGTTTCGCAACGATTTACGGTTTATGGACTTTAATACAGTATATTCGACGGAAGAAAAGCGTATGGAATACTTTCATTCGCATTTGGACATCACTTTTATTCGTTGTTATCGGTTCATTGTTCATTTATATTGATCATCATTTTTTATAAGTGTGCGTAAAACCCCTACCCTCTAAGGTAGAGGCTGTAAGCACTAGTTATAGCACTTATTAAAATGAAACATAAACGAAAAATTAAATAAAAACGCATGAAATCAAATTTTGATTTCATGCGTTTTTTGATTATGAGAATAAGTTAATGAAAATGACGACGACGGGAATGTTGACGACGTCAATTAAAAAGGCACCGACGATCGGAATAATTAAAAAGGCTGTCGGTGATGGCCCGTGTTGTTTCGTGACCGCATCCATATTGGCCATCGCTGTCGGTGTAGCACCGAGTCCGTGTCCGACCATACCACTCATCATCACGGCAGCGTCGTAATTTTTTCCGACGAAACGGAATACGAAAAAGACACTAAATAAAATGATGAACAATACTTGGACAGCGACGATTGCTAAGATTGGAAGTGCTAAGTCAAGAATTTGACCGAGTTGAATACTCATAACAGCCATCGATAAGAAAATACCGAGCGTGACGGTTCCGATATTGTCATTTAAGCGAGTGTCGAAGGCAATGACAGAGCGAACAGGTTTTGTATCTAATAAGCTCCGAATAATGACTGCAATAAACATTGCTCCAACATAGTTCGGTAATGTAACGCTTGTTGTATTTGAAATCCATTCTGCTACAAACGTTCCAGCCGTCATTACGAAAGTAATTAAAGCTAAATGAATGAAGAAATTTTGAACGGGTTCAATTTGCTTTGTTGATTCGTGTCCTTCTGGAATTTTAATATCGGGAATGTCTGTTAAATTAGGTGTTGTATCTAATTTGTGACGACGAATTAAAAATCGTGCAACTGGTCCTCCGATAATACCGCCGGCAACGAGTCCGAATGTTGCAGCAGCAATTCCGATAGCGAGAGCGTTTTCAACACCCATACCTTCTAACGTTTCTCCGAATGCAGTAGCACCACCGTGTCCACCAATCATTGAAATAGAACCAGCCATTAAACCGATTAACGGTTCGAGTCCGAAAAGTTTCGCTAATGAAACACTAAAAATGTTTTGTACGACAGATAAAATACTGGCAAAAAACCAATAAATGAGTAGTAGTTTACCTCCCGTACGAATAAAGCCGAGACTTGCATTTAATCCGACTGTTGTGAAAAACATGAGCATAAATAAACTTTGTAACGATGTATCAAAATTGATTGTTAAAATATTGTATTTACTCGTAAAAAATAAAAGTGTCGCGAGTAAAAGACCGCCGATAACCGGCGCAGGAATAGCAAATCGTGCTAACACTTCATATCGGTGAATGAAGTAAGTCCCGATGAAAAGTAAGACGATTGCGATAAATATCGTACCCGGTTGATTAATGTCAATAACCATTTACGTTCCTCTTTTCTATAGTAAGTATCGTTTGTCCGATGAGATACGAAGCGAGACGGCTCGTTTGATCGTCCCGGTCATATGTCGGATTGACTTCTGAAATATCAAAACTGATGCAGTTTGGTTGTTGCGCAACCGTTTCCATTAAACGACGGACGGTTTGACTATCGAGTCCGAATGGAGCAGGAGCGCTTACACCTGGTGCATCTGCTTGACGAACGACGTCCATACAAAGTGTCATCATAATAGCATCACACTCATGTGCGAATTGTTCAATGATATGTTCGGTATTTTTCCATTGCTCGATTTGTTCACGTAATACGTATTGTACACCAAGGGCATCTGCTGTATGAAATAACGTATTTGTATTTCCTAATGTTTGAATACCTAAACAGAGATACCGAGCGTTTGGATCTTCCGTTAAAATTTGGCGAAACATCGTGCCACTCGTCGGTACGTCTGCTTTTCTTAAATCAAAATGTGCATCGATATTAACGATACCAATGACTGCATCTTTTCCGAGAGCGCGTCGGACACCTTGATAATGTCCATGTAATGTTTCGTGGCCACCACCGAGAATAACAGGAATACTTTTCTGGCGGAGGATTTGTTCTACTGTTTTACCAAGAGTTTCTTGCGACTTTTCAAGTTGTTGATCGTCGCATTGTACATTGCCGACATCATAAAAAATAGAATCAAAATGATGCGGTAAACTTGCTAAATATTGTCGAATCGTATTCGGTGCTTCTTTCGCTCCGAGACGTCCTTGATTACGACGTACCCCTTCATCTGATGCGAAGCCGACGAAAGTAACCGAGTGATTTCGATTGCTTTGTTCGACATAAGATGAAAAATCGATGAGGTTAACGGCTTCATGAAGGCGCATCGCATCGGAATCGATTCGACCTGACCATTGAACATTTTTATGTGTAAGCCTTTTCAAAAATACCACCTCTTTTTAAATTAACACTACACATTGTAGTTGATTTTATATATAGAAACTAATATTATATAACTATATATTAATAGTTACAAGTTATAAATGAGAGGGAGAAAAAATGGACGTACGATTGATACGTTATTACATAACCGTTGTAGATGAAGGAAACTTTAGTAAAGCAGCGCGTCATTTGCATATTTCTCAACCGTCATTAAGTAAAGCAATTCAAGATTTAGAAAGTCGACTCGGTGTGCAATTACTGAATCGAACGACGCGTTCAGTTGAAGTAACAGAAGAAGGTCGTTACTTTTATGAAGAAGGACGGCGATTGCTGTCTCATTTTTCTTATGTTGAACAAGAAATGCATCGTCTCAAAGAAAGAGGACTTCCTCGTTTACGTATCGGGATGATGGAATCAGTGAAAAATTGGCTGATTGACACGATTGCTCAGTATAGAGAAGTGAACGAACAGTTACAAATTGAGTTACGTGAAATTTTAAGTGCAAATGATGTGAAAGAAATGTTGATTACATTCGAAGCTGATGTTGTCATTACGAACCATTTATTAATGGAAGAAAATATACGAACGATTGCATTATATGAAGAGCCACTAGCACTCATCGTAGCAGAAGATCACCCATTAGCTCAAAAAGAAAAATGGTCACGAGAAGATTTTATTCAGTCGGAATGGGTGATGTTTCCGGACGGTTTTCAGACGAAGAAAAATACACAAGCTTATTTTCATCAACTGGATATTCACCCACACGTATCGTATGAAGTCGAACGATTCGAAACAGCGATTACACTCGTTGAAAAAGGTCTCGGTGTTACATTTTTACCAGAAAGTTATGTCATGCACTTAGAAAACCATAGTCGTTTTATCGTAAAAAAAATGCACGAAGCGACGTTAATGCGATCTGTCTATTTAGCATATGCAACAAATCGTCACTACTCTCCTTCGATGCAACATTTTATTCGATTAATCGTTCAACGATTTCATCGATGAAAAAACGCCAACAATTAATTGTTGGCGTTTTTTGGTATGTCATTTAAAGGTAAAACAATATGATGAATACCTGATAGTTCGATTGCTGCTTTACAAAAATGACAAGGTGGAGTTACAACATATAAGGTTGCTTCTCGTAAGGAACGTTGACGCAACGATTGATGCGCATCGTGTAAAGCGATGATTTCAGCATGTCGAATTGGATTTGGAAAAAGGTGACACTCGTCAACTGCTGAGGCGATAATTTTCCCATTCCACGTAATAATCGCAGCGGCAGGAATACCTCCTTCTTTTTCATTTTGTAAGGCCATAAAATGAATACGGTCTTTCAAATTATTCATAACCGCTCACTCCTTTTTGTTTTTTTTACCCCTAGGTTAGATGATTAAACATTTGACATCTATTTTAGCCTTTTGTATACTGACCTAATGGAATCATTACCTAGCTAATGAATGGAGGGATATCGATGAAAGATGAACAATCGATTTTACATTTATTGTTTCAAACGACACGTACGATTACGAAAGAAATGAACGAAACATTACGCCCACATGATCTTTATATGGCGCAATGGTCTATATTGTACTATCTACATCGGTATGGTGAACAATCTCAGATTTCAATTGCGCAACACTTACACGTCGAACCGCCGACTGTAACCCGTACGATTACACGAATGGAAAAAAGTGGTTGGGTCCAACGCGTCGATGGACGAGATAAAAGAGAACGAATCGTTCGTTTAACGGAAGAAGCTGTCCAACGTTATGAAATCATTGCTAAAGATGTTACAAAAATGGAACATCGTCTATTCGAACAGATGACGGCAGAAGAACGAACACAATTGTATAGAAAATTATTACAGTTACAAGTGAAGGATGATTAAATGACAGAAGGTAAAGATACAAAAATTTGGACGAAAAGTTTTATCGGTATATTTTTAACGCAACTATTTATATTTATTACGTTTTATGCATTGTTAACGACATTACCTCTTTACGTAATCGATGATTTAGGAGGTTCAGAGTCAAGTGCGGGGCTTGTCGTATCTTTTATGTTAGTTGCGGCTATACTCATTCGTCCATTTAGTCCGAAATTGTTAGATTTATTCGGTCAAAAAGTAGTACTTCGATTGAATGTACTCCTATTTTTAGTGACGACAGCACTTTATCTCGTTATGACTGATTTATACGCATTATATGCGGTCCGTTTTTTACACGGTATTTCGTTCGGAATATTGACGACTGTGACGGGGGCAATTGCTGCGTCTATTATTCCAGATAAACGAAAAGGAACGGGAATGGGTTATTTTGCGATGGCTATGAATTTAGCACTCGTGATCGGTCCGTTTGCAGGATTAGTTATCGTCCGTCATTTTTCATTTACGATTTTATTCGTTATGTTAACGATACTTATGTTATTTAGTTTTATTTTTACGTGGATGATTCAAATTGCACGGCACGAACGTCCAAAAACGATGCGTTTTGCTTTAAAACCGAGTGATTTAATTGAAGTCCGCGCAATACCTGTCGGAATGATTATCGGACTTGTCGGATTTTCTTATGCGAGTATTTTATCATTCGTACCGGTATATGCTGAAGAAGTAGGATTAGTACAAGTAGCAAGTGCATTCTTTATCGTCTATGCCATATTTATGATAGCCTTTCGTTCGCCACTTGGCCGCTTAATGGATGAAAAAGGAGGACCGTTCGTTTTAATTCCGAGCTTACTTATTTTTGGTATCGGTTTAATCGCATTAGGTTTCTCAACGACTCCCTTTTTCTTTTTATTTGCAGCTGCGTTGATCGGACTCGGGTACGGTTCTTTAATGCCCGGTTTTCAAACATTAGCTATTCAAAGTACGACGCCAAAACGAAGTAGTCATGCTTTATCGACATTTTTTATATTTTATGATGTCGGAATGGCACTCGGAGCTTATAGCTTAGGTGTCCTCGTTTCGACGCAAGGGTTTACGACGATGTATACCGCTAGCGGTAGTTTAATGTTCATCGCTTTTTTCGTTTTTCTTTATTTGTTACGCCGTCGCGTAAAAAAAGATAATTTGTGATGAAAATTTGATACAATACGAATAATAAATCGAAAGGAATGATTGTATGAAACGATATCGTCTTCTCGTTTTATTATTCGTTTTATTGCTGACAGCTTGTTCGCAAGAGCCGACACATCGGGATTGGTTTGAAGTCGGTAAAGAAGCGGTAAAAGAGCATAAATGGGAAGAAGCGAATCAAGCGTTTGAGCGTTCTTTAGCTATCCGAAAAACAGGAGAAGTGACAGAATGGCATCATAGGCTACAGTTTTACTTAGCGGCGCAACAAAGTTATTTAGAAGGCGATCGAGAAGAAGCTGAACAGTTGTTAGCGCGAGCGAAAGTGTTTGAGCCATTGCAAGAGGCGGTAGAACAATTTGAAAAAGAAATGAATCAAAAGAAAGCAGAGCAAGTAGTCAATGAAGAAAATCATACGTCACAAGAAGTGACAGAACAAAAAGAAGAATGGCTTCCTAAAACACGCCCGTTATTAAAAAAAGAAGAGATGGAAGCTTTTCAAATGTTAGTAGAAGCGCATCGCCAACAACTTGAACAGACTGCCACACTAGAAACGTATGAACAAATAGTAGCAGATTGGTCGAGTCGCTTTGAGGCGATGTATGCGTTGTTAGTCCATACACTACCAGAAGAAGAAGTGACGGTATTGAAAGAACAACAAAAAAGATGGATGCAAACGTACATAGAAGGCCGCTCTGAAAAAGAAGATCATGATCGTCTCTTATATGAAATCGAACAAAAACGTCAACGTGTTTTAGAGTGGATTGAAGTATACGGTTCTTGAACCAATTGTCACAAAGACATTCTTTTTTATGATAATTTCCAAAAAATGATGGATGACGGAATCGACAAACGCCGTTATAATAGGGAAAGTGAAGAAGAGAGGAGGAAAAAGAAATGCCAGATTGTCCAAAATGTGGTTCTACTTATGTATATGAAGATCGTGATTTGCTCGTTTGTCCAGAGTGTGCTTATGAATGGAACCCAAATGAAGTAGAAGTAGAAGAAACAGAAGAACGTGTATGGAAAGATGCACACGGTAACATTTTACAAGATGGGGATACAGTAACGGTGATCCAAGACTTGAAAGTAAAAGGTGCCAAAGATCCGATTAAACGAGGTACAACTGTAAAAAACATTCGTTTAAAAGAAGGCGATCATGATATCGATTGCAAAGTACCAGGATTCGGTGCGATGGAATTGAAAACACAGTTTGTTAAAAAAATATAAGATGTCAAAAAAGTGCCCATGACACTTTTTAAGAACGTATGAAATCAAACTCTGATTTCATACGTTCTTTTATTAGAAGTCGTTCGTGATGAGAAAGAATGAAAAAAGAATAATCCTCTTTGAGACGAACAAAGTGTCACTTCCTAAAACGATATCTTTTTGATACAATACGAACCATCATAGATTACGATTATACTGAAACCGTAGTCATTGTTTAAGAAAGAATGCAAAGAAAGAGAAAGAGGAATCAAATGCAGCAGACATTAAAAGAACAATGGTTTGGAAATGTGAGAAATGATTTATTAGCAGGCGTCGTTATTGCACTTGCTCTTATTCCTGAATCGCTCGCTTTTTCGATTATCGTCGGAGTCGATCCGATGATAGGGCTTTACGCTTCAATGATTATGGCCATTATGATAGCTTTCGTCGGAGGACGCCCAGGCATGATTTCGGCTGCAACAGGTGCGATGGCACTCGTTCTTGCGCCACTTGTTCGTGATTATGGAGTAGAATATTTATTTGCCGTAACGATTTTAACTGGAATCGTTCAAGTCGTATTCGGCCTACTCGGTATAACGAAATTAATGCGTTTCGTTCCAAATAGCGTAATGATAGGATTTGTCAACGCTCTCGGAATCTTAATATTCGTGACGCAAGTGCCGCATTTTATAGGAGAAAGTATGACGACGTACGTTTATATCGGGTTAACATTATTACTCATTTATCTTTTGCCAAAATGGGTTAAATGGATTCCGGCTCCGTTGATCGCCGTCGTTGCATTAACGTTTGCGGCACTCGTATCGGGGGCTGAAATGAAAACAATAGGTGATGCAGGTACGATTTCAGCAACGTTACCGAGCTTACTTATGCCGAATGTTCCGTGGACGTGGGAGACATTATCTATTTTGCTTCCATATGCGATTGCGTTAGCTATTGTCGGATTGTTAGAATCGCTCTTAACCGCTTCGGTGCTCGATGATCTGACTGAAACTACTAGTAATAAAACGAAAGAAGCATGTGGACAAGGAATCGCTAACGTTGTGAACGGATTTTTTGGCGGTATGGCAGGATGTGCGCTTATCGGCCAATCTATCATGAATGTCAAAGCAGGCGGTCGAGGACGTTTATCAACACTAACAGCAGGCGTTACGCTCGTTCTATTCGTCGTTTTACTCGGATCATATGTCATGTTGATTCCGATGCCGATACTTGTCGGTATTATGATTACGGTCAGTATTGCAACATTTAATTGGCAAACGTTTCGATTCGTTCGTCAAGCACCGACATCTGAAACGTTCGTCATGTTATTAACAGTTGGCTTAACGTTATGGACGCATAACTTAGCATTCGGTGTCATCACCGGCGTACTCGTCAGTGCGTTAATGTTCGTCGGCAAGATGTCACGTATTCAAATCGAACGAAAAGGTCATCATTACTTCGTACACGGTCCTTTATTTTTTGCTTCGACGACGGCGTTTATCGATTCGTTTGATGATGTAAAATCGTCTCATATTACGATCGACTTTACATCGAGTCAATTATCGGATGAATCTGCGGTTGGAGCGTTATTAAAATTGGAACGAATTTTACATGACAAAGGAATTTCTGTGACAATCGTTGGTTTAAATGAAAGTAGTCAACGATTGTATGATAAACTATTCGTATCATAGTGAGGGGGGATGACGATGACACAACGTATCATCGTTGCGATTGACGGTTCAGAAAATAGTTACCGAGCAGGAGAAGAAGCGATCGATTTGGCAAAATGCCATGAAGGTAGCGTTCTCAATATTATCACCGTGGCCAATATTCACGATGCCAAAGATGATATTTTACGCGTCGGAGCAGCAGGTTTAGAAGTGGAACGTCGCCAAAAAACATATCCGTTAGAACAGCGTTGTCAAGAAGAAAATGTCGCTTATGAGGTGAACATTTTACACGGTGAGCCTGCAATTGAAATCGTCCGACATGCAAAAGAGACGAAAGCGTCAAAAATTGTCGTCGGTACACAAGGTAAAAGTGCCTTTCAAGAGATGTTTGTCGGTAGTGTGAGCAAACAAGTTATTAAAAAATCACCGTGTACAGTCGTACTCGTGAAGTAAATGATGTACTATAAAGGTATGACGATAATCGTCATACCTTTTTTCAAAGTGTCCTCATGTATAGCGTAGAAAGAAAAGGAGCGAAAACAGTGAAGAAAATAAGTGTAGCTGCAGCTATCGCGAGTCTCTTTTTCCTTTCTGCTTGTCAATATAAAGAACCACTTGTCGATCCTCAACGTTTAGAGCAAGTCGCAAAAGAAGTAGGATTAGGCGAAACGAGTAGTATTTACGACGATACACCGTCACCTGTACTAGAAGAACTAGAACAAGTAGAAGGAAGTTGGGAAGAAAAATTACAAAGCATCCAAACTGTTGAAGAAGCGGAGCAATATCGCGAAGCTATTCAACAGGCGGATGATATTTCCGAACAAATGAAGGAACAACTTTCAAAGCGTGCACTCGAAAAAGCAAAACAAAAGGGAACGTAAAAACGAAAAATTTACACAAACTTTATCATTTCTTTATACTACCTCTACACTAGAACGATATATTAAAGTTCAAGAGGAGGTATCATATGGAAATTTTATTTCAACATATTTTGCAACAACGTTTTATTCGAATCGTTTTTCAGCCGATCGTATCGTTGCAAGATGGACAAATTATCGGTTATGAAGCTTTGACGAGAGGACCTCATCAAACAGTATTCGAAAATCCAGAGACATTATTTACATATGCAACAGAACAGCAACAATTATGGGAATTAGAATCGATTTGTCGAACAGAAGCATTGCAACAGTTTGCGAAGAGAAAATGGTCAGGCAAATTATTTTTAAATGTGAATCCGAATATTATGTCGGATGAAAAGTTTCGATCAGGTTTTACGAAATCTTATTTAGAACAGTATGGCATAGCGCCTGAGCGAATCGTTTTTGAAGTGACCGAAAAAGAAGCTATTCGAGATGTCGAGCAGTTTCAACGTGTCGTTACCCATTACAAAGAACAAGCGTATGAAGTTGCAATCGACGACGTCGGTTCAGGTTATTCAGGACTCAATTTAATTACTGATATACGTCCACACGTTTTAAAATTAGACGGACATTTAACGTATCGGATTGATGAAGATTTTATGAAGCAATCGCTCGTAAGAAGTCTTGTGTCCTTCGCACGTGCTGCTCGTTGCCGAATTGTTGCAGAAGGAATTGAAACAGAAGCAGCCTTCCGTACGTTAGTAGAGTTAGGTGTCGATTACGGACAAGGTTATTGGATCAGTCGACCAGCAGAACGTCCAATATTGACAGAATCATTTCAACAATTTATGAAACGAGACCGCCCATTACATACGACGACACTTATTCAATATGTCGAACCGGTTCACCGAGGCGAACCGATTCCATTTTCTACAACGTTAGCGTATTATCCGATTTGTGAAGGGAAAACGATCACTCATTTAGCGACAAGTCGGCCCACTGATACTCAGCGTCATATCCATTTGTCGACACCGTCAATGATCGATGCACAGACGACAGCAGTTCGAATGTTAGAACGTGCACTTATGCGTCCGGTGTCGACGCGACTCGACCCGCTCATCGTGATGCATAGAGGCGAATATATTGGTTTAGTAACGATGGATACGTTAGTAGCTGAAGTGTTGTTAAAAACGAATGACATATTCTTTTTTTCGATGGAAGAAGAACGCCGTCTCCCCCCTTTTTCGGCAGAGGAAAAGAATGAGTCAATCCGTGTCTGAGTTGATTATGTTCACAGTTGAACGAAAAGAGGCTGGGACAAAACCTAGCCAAATAAAAACCCAGTATCCGTTTATTTTTAAATAGGTGGATACTGGGTTTTATCGGTTTTATAATATTTGTTGGGGTTTCTACACAATTCCACACGCATGCAGGACGTGAGGCTCGCTTTCAACTTCCCAATCAAGTTTTTTCCGGGAACTTGCTTGGGGAATTGGAAGAGTTCGCAATCCCGCTGGCGTTCGCAAATCCGTACGGAATTGCGTGCATAAAAAGAAGCAAAATATTTCGATTCAATTAAAAAGACACTTGAAACTTTAATCATTCAAGTGTCTTTTCTTATTTAGAGACTGTTTTGTCCCAGCCTCTTTTCTTCGTTCATTATGTAAAAAGGTAACGAAGCCGCTACCTTAATGTTTTATTCGACGTCTATTTTTTGAACGTTTGCCGCTTGAGGTCCACGGTTTCCTTCGATGATATCAAATGTGACAGTTTCTCCATCTTCTAACGTTTTAAAACCTTCGCCTGTAATACCGGTGTAATGAACGAAAACGTCATCACCATTTTCTGTTTCGATAAAACCGTATCCTTTTGAATTGCTAAACCATTTTACTGTACCTTGCATTCCAATTCCTCCTCGGCCACTTGTAAAACTCTTCCTATTTGGAAGTAACGTTATCATATCATGAAATGAAAGCGTACGCAATTTGTTATGCGTTCGTCGTTTCGTCGACGAGAATCCCCGCACGTTTTAAATCATTTTCCGCTTGTATAATGTCTTCTTCTGTTTCCGCTTCAATCGTATGCGAATGTACACCGTTTTCTGTCATGTCGAGTAAATATGTCGCATCGACTGCTTGAATTTTTTCGATAAATTGTTCGACTTCACGCCGATTCGAAACCATAATCGAAGCGCTTAAGTCCCCGTAAACAGGATGTTCGATTTTTACATCTTTTACTGTACAACCGTTGTCGACGAGAATGTGTAATTCTTTTTCGGTATCTTCTGGTTGATGTTGGCAAACGATCGTTTTCGTTATTTTCGAAGAAGT
>JASLJC010000113.1 GCA_030152585.1 Savagea sp.
ACCGTGAGTTGAGCTGGTTACGTTTTAATTTACGTGTATTAGAGGAAGCGATGGATAAACGTAATCCGTTTTTAGAACGTTTTAAGTTTTTGTCAATTTATAGCTCAAACTTAGATGAATTTTTCATGGTTCGTGTTGCAGGATTACTCGATCAAGTAAAAGCAGGTTACAATCAACCTGAAAATAAAGCAGGTTTAACACCGCTACAACAACTAAATGCTATTTCAGAGTTGTTACACGAACATGTTCGTATTCAAGATGAAACGTATTTACACCTGATGCCACAACTCGAGGAAAAAGGTGTACGTATTTTACCGATTGAAAAATTGTCGAAACAACAACTCGATTATTTAGAAAGCGAATTCGATGAACATATTTTCCCAGTGCTCACACCGATGGTCGTTGATGCACACCGTCCGTTCCCGAAATTATTAAATAAATCGTTAAACTTAGCTGTAACGGTAGGGCGTAAAAATGTAACGAAAGAAGAAGAAATCGCGACAAAAGATCGTGAAAAATTAGCGATCGTTCAAGTCCCTTCGGTATTAGATCGTTTCATTGAATTACCGACGAGCAACGACAACCGTACGTTCGTTTTACTTGAAAACATTTTAGGGCATTTCATGTATAAAATGTTTAAAGGATATGAAGTTCGCTCATTGACAGCGTTCCGTATTACACGTAATGCAGATTTAACGATCCATGAGGAAGAAGCTCAAGATTTATTAGCCGAAATCGAAGCAGAATTGAAAAAGCGTCAATGGGGTACAGCTGTTCGTTTAGAAGTACAAAATGATTGCTACAATCCAGAAGTTGTAAACTTCTTAATCGATGAATTACGTGTTGAAACGAGCCACGTTTACTTCAATGAAGCGCCGCTTGATTTAACATTTTTATTCTCATTTTATGACGTGCTCAAAACAGACAATCCAACATTGATTGACCCGGCATTTACACCACAGTTACCACAAGATTTAATCGGTGAAAAAAGTATTTTCGACGCTGCGCTCGAAAAAGATTTATTGTTCCACCACCCGTATGAATCATTCGAACCGGTCGTGAAGTTTATTTCAGACGCAGCAGATGATCCAGACGTATTAGCGATTAAACAGACGTTATACCGTGTCAGTGGAAATTCGCCAATTATTAAAAGTTTAAAACGTGCTGCTGAAAAAGGAAAACAAGTGACAGTACTTTTAGAATTAAAAGCACGTTTTGACGAAGAAAATAACGTCCATTGGGCAAAAGAGTTAGAAAAAGCAGGTTGTCACGTTATTTACGGAATTATTAATTTAAAAACGCATAGTAAAATTTCGTTAGTCGTGCGTCGTCGTAACGATAAAATTGAACGGTTCGTTCACTTAGGAACAGGGAACTATAACGATGCAACAGCAAGATTTTATACAGATCTCGGTTTAATTACGACAAATGAAGAAATTGGAGAAGATGCGACAAACTTCTTCAACCATTTAAGCGGTTATATGGAAAAACCGAAATATAATCACTTGATCGTCTCGCCATTAGATATTCGAGAAGAATTTATTCGTTTAATTGATGAAGAAATTCGTTTCCATCAAAAGCACGGTAACGGGCATATTGTAGCGAAAATGAATTCGTTATCGGATAAAGATTTAATTATGAAAATGTATGAAGCATCAATCGCAGGTGTAAAAATCGATTTAACAGTTCGTGGAATTTGTTGTTTACGTCCGGGTATTAAAGGGATTAGTGAAAATATTACCGTTCGTAGTATCGTCGGTCGATTTTTAGAACATACACGTATTTACTACTTCCACCATAACGGAGCAGAAAAAGTGTATTTATCGTCAGCCGATTTAATGACACGTAATATGGAACGTCGCGTTGAAATTTTATTCCCAATTTTAAAAGAACATTTAAAACGTCGTATTATCGACTGGTTAGATTTAATTTGGTCTGACAATATGAAGTCACGTCAACAAGATGCCAATGGTGATTATCATTACGTCGAAGCAAAATCAGGTGCACCGCTCGTTAATAGCCAAGTTGAATTATGTAAACAAGCGAAAAAGAATGTATTAGCATCTAAACATTCGTTAGATGAATTACGTAAAAGTAAAGTAAAAGGTGTTGTGAAAGTTCCGATGACAGCAGCATCTAAAAACAAAAAGAAATAACGAAATATTACTCGTAAACTTAGCGACACGGATCCGTCGCTAAGTTTATTTTTTGTTTTGGATATGTATTTTTGCATGCCGATTGGCAGAGATGATGGAAGTAGCGAGTTTCACGTTGAGCATGCGTGCGGAATTGTGTAGAAACCTCAACATATATTATAAAACTGAAAAACCTAGTTATCATTTATGTTCAATAAATGACAACTAGGTTTTTGTTGTAAAAAGTATGGAATAAAACTTTTTTAGATTAGTCGAATTGTTTTAATGCTGTTACACTTTGTGTAAATGCGCTACCTGCGTTTAAAGCTGCAGCGATAAATACAGTTTCTGCAACTTCTGCACGTGTTGCGCCTGCTTTTTTAGCAGCTGTGACGTGTTGTTCGATGCAGTAAGGGCAAGATGTAATTAAAGCAACTGCTGTTGCGATTAATTCTTTTTCTTTTTTTGAAAGTTCTCCTTCACCGAGAGCAGCCATTGTGAATCCGAAAAATGCTTGGGCATCTTCACCTGATTCATTTTTTAACTCCATCATTTTTGGCATATATGAACGCTTGAAGTAATCTTCATCTTCGATTTCGTCAAATGCGTTTAATGCGTTTGCACCGTGTGCAAATGAAGAACCTGCTTTACTAGCAGTTGCGACCATTAATGCTTCTGCAACTTCTGCTTCTGTCGCACCAGCGCGTTTTGCACCTTTGCTGTGAAGATCTAAGCAATAGTCACAACCTGTCGTTGCAGCTGCAGCGATTGCCATTAATTCTTTTAATTTGTGTGATAATGCGCTATCGCGAAAAGCGACCTTGTTCCAATTTTGGAAAGCTTCGTTTTGTTTCGGTGTAAGTGAGGCAAATTTGCCTAATTGTTTCATACGTTCCATCGTAAAATTCCTCCTCTAATAATTGAACCTTGTATAAAATGATACCCCATGACGTATTCATTGTCTACTCGTACGTTTTGAAAAAAGAGAATGAAACGTCGTTCACTTCATATTTTTGTCACAATTGAAAGTTGGTTCATTTTTTTACTTTCTGTTCGAATCGATTTAAGATAAAAGTCGATTTCTATTTTCGTGCTATACTACAAATGAAAAGGAGGCGCTCGTTTGTTTCAATGGCTGAAGAAAAATCAATATCGTTTATTTATTATTTTATTAATGGCAATCGCTTCACTTTATTTCGTTCATCATAATCATTCGTTTTATAAGACCCCTATCGTCAAAGTGACCGATGTTGAGCGAATCGATGAAGAAAAAGTGCGAGATGAACATCGAAATGAAGATCAGCGACTGACCGACCGCGTGACAGGAGTTGTGATGAATGGAACGTACAAAGGTGAAGTCGTTATATTTGAAAACGAACATTCGATATCACAAGCTTTCGATTATGAAATGCGCGAAGGTTTACAGTTACTCGTCACATTAGAAGAAAAAGAAGGGGGGTTACAAAGTACATTTATGACGATAAAACGCGATCAATACATCGTTTGGATGGCTTGGGCATTCGTCGCCGTTTTATTACTTGTCGGAGGAAAACGAGGAGCACTTGCGCTTATTAGTTTTACAGTGAATGCACTCTTATTATATGTAGGACTTGAATTATTTATTCGGTTTGATCAGGTCAGTTTATTAGCAATTGCAAGTTTGTTGGCTGTTTTGTTTACAGTCATTTCGTTATTGTTCGTAAGTGGCTTTCAAAGAAAAACATATGCTGCTATCGTAACGACGCTGATCGGAACGACGATCACGATGCTCGTTGTGACGTTCGTGATGTGGTGGACAGGTGAGCGCGGTCTTTATTATGAAGAAATGCAATTTTTAACCCGTCCTTATTTCGTCATTTTTATGGCGAGTTTGTTAATAGGTTTACTCGGTGCAGTGATGGATGTTGCGATAACGATGGCTTCGTCTATCTTTGAATTGTACGAAACAGATCCTCATATTACGATGGAACAGTTAAAAGAAGCAGGAGAAGAAATTGGTCGAGACGTAATGGGAACGATTACGAGTATTTTATTTTTTGCATATATGTCAGGTGCCATTCCGATGCTTTTATTGTACGTTATGAACAATGTACCGCTTAGTTACGCACTGCCGATCAATTTATCGTTAGAACTTGCTAGAGCATTAGCAGGTGGAATTGGTATCGTTCTATCGATTCCGATTAGTTTATACGTGTCGATTACTTTTGCGAAAAAAAGTGAGGTGGTTCGATGAATACACTCGTCGTTTTAAGTCTCATTTTATTTAGTTTGATGACATTTGTCGGAGGTAGACAAGGGATACGTGCATTTTTTGCACTGTTTTTGAACTTTTTAATGATTATTTTAGCGATTGCCTTTTTAGCAAATCCCGACATTCATTTATTTACAGTCGCGATGGTTTTATTTATAGGTATCGGTATTGTCAATTTATTTTTTATTAACGGTGTCAGTATGAAGACGAAAGCGGCATTTCTTGCTTTACTTCTCGTCGTAAGTGGTTTATTTTTATTTATCAAATTTGTAACATCATTTGCGATGATTCAAGGTTTTGGTGAAGAAGAAATAGAAGAGTTAGCACCGTTTTCCATTTATGTCGGAATCGATTTTATTCAAATTGCTACAATCGTTATGGTCATGAGTGCGATTGGAGCGATGATGGACGTTGCGATTTCGGTCTCTACGTCGATGTATGAAATTGCTAAGCGAAATGAAACGATTACATTACGTCAACTGTTTCACTCTGGCATTTCGATCGGTCGTGATATTTTAGGAACGGATACGAATACGTTGTTTTTCGCGTTTTTTGGAGGGTATTTAGCGTTACTAATTTGGTTTAAAGATTTATCATATTCGCTCGGGGAAATGATGAACTCTAAAGTGTTCAGTGCGGAAATGATGACAATTTTTTCAGCAGGTATCGGTATTGCCCTTATTATACCGGTGACGTCGTTTATTATGACGTTATATGTAAAAAAAGAACGTAAATCAAAAAAGGCTTGAGTGTTGACTCAAGCCTTTTTTTGTCTATCATTTTAACTATTTTGAATCGTTTGATCGAGCATTTCAGCCGCTTGTACGACGTCTTCCATTACGCGTTCGATCGTATCGATCGCATCTGTCTGTTCTTGAACTTGGCGTTCGATGTAAGCATTCGTATCGGCATTTTTTTCCATCGCTTCAATAATATTATTGAAATCTTGCTCGGTTTGTTGTGAGCGAGCGGCACTTTCTTTTACTTCTTTTGTTGCCTCTTCTACTGTGCGGGTTAATTCGTTCGTTGCTTCATTCGATTGTTTTACGAGATCATGAATCGTACTAATCGATTGTTGTGTTTCTTCTGCTAATTTTTTCACTTCAGAAGATACGACAGCAAATCCTCTACCGTATTCACCTGCACGAGCTGCTTCAATAGCTGAATTGAGTGCAAGTAAATTTGTCTGTTCGGCAATTTCTTGAACGATTCGTACGACGTTTTGAATTTTTTGAGAAGATGCTTCAACATTTTCGATTACTTTATTCATATCTGTAATGTCTGATGCAATCTTTTCGACCCGTTGGAGCATAATCGTTAACCCTTCGCGCCCGATAATACCGATTTCTTTTGAACGTTCTGCATTTTCTTTTCCTTCTACAGAAATCGTTTGAACGTCACGATTTGATTGCTGCAATGTTTGAATGAGCGTTTCAGCTTCTGCTACAGATCGAAGTAATTGCTGACTTACGTCTAAATCGAGCATTTCCCGTTTGACGAGTTGAATCCCTTCTTGGAAACTCGCTTCCATCGCTTGACTTTTTTCTTCTTCATACGCTTCAAGTACGAGTTGTTGTTCTAAGTTCAAAATACGTGTGACTGCTCGAATAGCCGGCTTCCAATCTTCAGGTCGCTCTATTTCATCCATGATTGTTGAAATTAAGAAGTCTTGAACTTGTTGAAAAGAGGCTAAATACCAAGAAGGTTCTAAATTGATTTTATAGTGAACTTTTGCTATACGCAATCGGCGTTCAATGAAGGCAGGGTTAATTGTACCTTTGAACATATCTAAAATATGCGGTTTTAAAACGCTTTTTAATCGGTCAACTGTCGTATATTCAGAAATGATATGTTGTAATTCTGGGATTTTTAAAACGGCATCGTAAAAAACGTCTACTAGTTCATCTGCATGCGGTGTAACGATTGGTTCTAAACTGTGCAATACTTTTAAGTCATCTTCTGTCATCGATAAAATCGACATTTTTTTGCGAATGTAACCGTCTGGGTCTTCGAGAGATACGTGAGCATTCTGAGCGCGCTTTAAATATTCACTCGGACGTTTTGATTGGAATAAAAACAAAAGTTTCTCCTCCTAAATAAAAATGGGATAGTAAAACATTCAATTATAGTCGTTTTCTACTAACTTCTATTTTATACTAAAATGGATTTGAAATAAAGCGAGAAAACGTTAGAACCTAAATAGATAAGCGTTTTTTTCTAGAAAAAGAATAAAAAAGTTTTGGAATAATGATAATAGGGAAAACAACAATTGAATAGTAGAAGTGAAGAAAGCCTTATAAAACTCAATGTGTTCGCTAAAAGAAGCAATGTCTTATTACTTTATGAGGAGTTAGTACTCCATGTTATAAAATGAAATGAAGTAATTTCGGAATATGACGAAAAAATGACAAAAGAAGAAAAAGTAAAAAGAAAGACTGAAAACGCATTGAAATGTTGTTGACTTTTGAAACAGTATTGCGTAATCTATTGTTCGGAATAGAAATTGAATCATCAGAGACCTTGTTAGGTGAGGCTTCTATATGGAGATACGCTTGCTACCCAGACTTGTCTAAAGACATCAATGGGTTAACAAAAACTATCGAATTAAGGTAGTTTTCAACGTAAGCTGGACGATGTCCTATGCCCTATAGTGCTAAAGCTCAACGATTGAGGGAGAACACGTGTATTTATGCACGCCTCATTCGTGAGGCGTGCTTTTTTGTATTCGAAAGGAGGGGATAATGATGAGGAAAAATTCAGATGAACCGAGTAGTGACAGTTGCAGTGCCATATGTTTCATAAATGAAAAAAATACTCATAATTATCCTAGGAGGTTGAAACGATGCTTACAAAACGTACATTCAACACTTTCGAACAACAAACTTTATTTACATTAATGAGCCATCCGGACGTTTTACCGTTCGTACGCCATAAAGCATATTCAATGGAACAATTCGAAGTCGTCAACAAAGATACGATTGAGGCAGAAGCGCGCGGTGAGTTAATTTCACGCGTCATTATGAACGAACAATTAGAACCGATCGGTACGATCAATTTATTTGATATTCGCGAAACGACAGGTTTCCTTGCAACGTGGCTTGGCAAACCGTATCAAGGAAAAGGATACAATCAAATCGCGAAAATGGAGTTTTTAACAGAAGTGTTTACAACGACACCGATCACATCTGTCTTAATGTGTATCCGACATGAAAATATTCGTTCGCAAAAAGCGGCGATGAAATTACCATATGTCGTCCAAGCGAGTGCGGCATCATGGGAAATTTTTAAAACAGTAAAAGAAAATAGCGAAGACTTCGTATTATTTGAAGTACCGAAAGCGTTATTTTTAGGTGGTATATTACCTGAAACGACATATCAAGCGACACCATCGCGTGCTACAGTATGTAGCATTACAGGTTAATCAAAAGAGATGAAAAAAAGAGGCGGGGATAATCCCTGCCTCTTTTTATGTTAAGAGTTCATAGAAGGTGTCGTCTTTTCATTGCGCCGTTCATAAACTAATTTGTGTACGACATACATGCTGTAAAAAAGAAGTAACATCGTTCCTAATAAAAAAGGAACGTGATAAGGAAATCCAGGAAAACCTTCTAAAAATGGAGATGGCGGTAGTTCATTTAAATAAGCGTAATTACTTCCGATAGAAGCATTTAATGTTAAAATGGCTACGAAGTAAAGAAGGCTAAAACGAAATGTTGTTTTTAATCCGGCTCGTGTCGGTTCATAGTGCGACGTAATCGCTAAAAATACAGTACCGATCAATAAAGCGCCGTGTCCCATGAAAAATTGTAAGAACATTACATTCGGAAAACCGATCCCTTCTGTATCAGGAGATAACATCGCAAGTACAGCACCGACAATTCCCCAGTAAAAGACAATCGGATAAAGTCGTTCATTCATTCGAATTAATAAGACTAAAAGCAGCAATGTACTTAAACGACAAGGGTATAAAGGCAATGCATCGAGCACGTGGAAAGCGTGGTTTGCATAGTACCAACCGTATAATAAAAATTGTTGTACGATAATGACGACGATGAGAGTAATTCGGATTCGTTGCGATACGTTCGGTTTTCGAATGAAGTCCGCATGACGTACCATCCAAATCGTTGCTCCGAAAAAGAGTGCTAATAAAGCAAGATGTGGAATTGAAAAAAGTGGGAATAATGGGTTCGTTGAATAAAATAGTGTCTGCATAAGCCACCTCGGTTCTATAAAATAAATACAATGACTCAATACGTTTGAGGAGGTGTAAAGGTTGCGCAAAGAGAAAGAATTTTTATGGCGTACGAATAAATATGAAGCACTCATGTATGATGAACGTCAATATCGTCACATTCAAAAACGAGTGAATACGATGACATATCAGGCGTTAGAAGAAGCGCTCATTCAATTGTACGAATCGACTCCTACGATAGGATCGGTTGCGAATACGTATGAACATATGTGGGGATATTTTAAGAAAATAGCATCCGAAGAAGAAAAACAAGAAGCATTTTTTCTTTTAAAACAATACAAATGTGAAATGATAGAACGTGAAGCATTGTGGCAATATTTAGCGACATTAGCTGTGAAGTACAATGTTGTCTATTTGCAAGAGACGACTTTATTACGTCGTTATATCAAAAAGGAGGAGGAAAACGGTTGAAGATTGGATTAATTGGTACAGGAGCAATCGGTACGTTTTTATTGCATGCGGTGAATGAGCAACGACGTATTCCAACGGCTCGTATTACGGCGATTCATTCGAGGCGATATGAACAGACACAACGTCTTGCTCAAAAGTATAATACAGAAGCATATGAAACAGTAGAACAAATCCTTCAGTCAGACGTAGATGTCATTATCGAAGCAGCGACAGGTGATGTAGTGAAAATGATCGCTGAAGAAGTGTTTCAACATAAAAAACATTTGATCGTCAGTAGTATCGGTGCATTTGTTGATGAAACATATTTGCACAAAATTGAAACGATCGCTTCACGTGCTCAACGTCATCTATACTTTCCGTCGGGAGCAATCGGTGGATTAGATGTCATACGAGCAGCGAAAACTAGCAATACGTTACAGCGAGTGGCACTTACGACGCGTAAACCTCCAATAGCACTTCAAGGAGAAATTAAAGAGGCGACTGTTTTATTTCAAGGTCAAGCGAAAGAAGCGATTACTCAGTTTCCTCAAAATATGAACGTTGCAATTGCACTTTCATTAGCAGGATTAGGTGTAGAACAAACGGAAGTATGTGTCATTAGTGACCCTACCGTAACTAAAAATCATCATAAAATCGAAGCATATGGGCTTTTTGGGACGATGACATTTGAAATTGAAAATAATCCATTACCATCTAACCCAAAAACGAGTGCCCTTGCAGCGTATAGTTTATTAGCAACGATTCAATCGATGACTTCGACAGTTGTCGTTGGCTCTTAATAAAAACGAATAAAAAACGTCTAAAATCAAATGAAATCATTGATTTTAGACGTTTTTGCTTTATTTGTTTCGATTGAGTGCCCACGTACCGATAGATAAATACATCGCAAATCCTGTCCACGCAGCGTACGGGACGAGTAGCGCACTGGCTAACTTATCTCGTTGATAAAATTGTCGTGCTGTTTGAGTAGCTGCTAGGAAAAGTGGAACAGATTCTAGTGCAGCGAGCCCTCTTTTTTTGTACTTAAAAAAGAGTAAAGGCCACGCAAAGTTTAACGTGAGTTGTTGATAATAATGCGTATTTTCTTTTTTTACATGTTTTTGTTCGTTCAGTAAGTAATGCGCGATGCCCATTGACGTGTATAAAGTCGTCCAAACGATTGGAAAAACAGCACCTGGTGGAGAAAGTGGTGGTTGTTTCAATTGTTCGTATTGCTCTCGTGTTTGTTCATCATCCGTTGAACGGTTTGCCATATATCCAATGATCATGCCACCGACAAGAGGTAGTGCAACCTTTTTCAAAAGTGAGTTGTTTTTCATAACATCTCCTCCTTTTTTCTCTCTTCCTTCTTTTTCCTAAAATGAAACGTCCGTTAAATCGTTCGTTCACGACTAGCATAAATACTAACAATTAATAATAAAATAGAACATCCTATTAATACGTAAAGAGGAAATGTCCAATCGTTTGTCCAGTCGTACAATTTTCCAATAAGCATCGGACCAGTAGCTGCAATTAAATAACCGATGGATTGTGCCATACCAGATAATTGAGAGGCTTCTTTTACAGTTTTTGTCCGTAAGTTGAAAAACATCATTGCTAAACTAAATGCACTTCCTGAGCCGATTCCAATAAAAATGACGAATAAAGGGATGAAAGAGACCCATGGCGTAAGGAAGCCGACGAATCCGAAGAAGAAAAACGAAATCGTACTGATACTTAAAACGATTTGATTCGGCATTTTATCTGCGATAATCGGTACGATAAAGGTTGAAACGACAATAACGATTTGCAGGAGAAACAACATCCAACCACCTTGTCCTTGTGTATAGCCATGCTCACGTAACATCGCAGGTAACCAAGCGACCATCGTATAAAAAAGAAGCGACTGAACACCCATGAAAATCGTAACAGACCAAGCAATAGGGGAACGAAGCATCGATGGTGCACGTTCAGTCGTCGGTTTTGCTTGAATCGTTTCATTCGTTCGTAATTGGGGGAACCATAACAAAATCGAAATGAATAGGACGACACTCCAAGCAGCGAGTGCACCAGCCCACCCATAGGCATTGTTCGTAGCAAGAGGAACGCTTAGTCCGGAAGCAAGTGCACCGGCAACGTTCATGAATACGGCATATAACCCGGTCATTAACCCAATTTTATAAGGAAACTTTAACTTAATAAAAGCTGGAATGAGTACGTTCCCAATTGCAATCGCAAGACCAATTAAAATTGTCCCGCTAAATAAAAAGAGTGTAGAAGGGAAAGAGCGTATGATTACACCGATGAGTAAGGCGATCATCGAATAAAAAATAATTTTTTCCATCCCGACCCATTCTGCAAGACGCGGTGCAAAAGGTGAAAACAGAGCAAAGGCGAGTAGAGGAATCGTTGTGAGGGCTCCTGCCATCGTGCTCGTTAAAAGTAAATCATTTTGAATATTAGGGATCAATGAACCGACTGCGGTGAGTGGCGCACGTAAGTTTGCACCAATCATTAAAACGCCGAAAGCGAGTAAGAAAAGCGCTCGTTTATCCATTTTTTGTTCCGTTATCAATTATAATTCCTCCTGTTGAGAAGCATTCCATTGGGATGCGTAATGTATTGTCACTTCTTGCTTCGCTTTTGTTGGATTTTGTTGTTCAATCGCCTGAAGTAGAGCCGTATGTAAATGGGCAACGGACGTTTCTTCTAATAAATGGGCAATAGAACGTTCAACCGATGTTGCAATATGTTCATACAGTTCAATAAAAAGCGGATTGTTCGTCGCGTAGACAATCGCTTCGTGAAAATGAAAATCCGCTTCTAAAAATTGTTTGCGTGTCGTCGCTTTTTCACACCGAGTATAGGCATGCTGAATGCGTTTAAGTTGCTCTTCAGTTCGTCGTATTGCAGCGAGTGGAGCGGCTTCGGTTTCTAACATGTAACGAACTTCTAAAATATCGTGCCATTCGTGTTTTTGAATCGTTTCGGTGAGTAATACTTGGAGAGGGTTCGTCGCTTTTACGCGTGTACCACTTCCTCTTTTTGATTCTAAAAGTCCGGCATGGATAAGTGATTGAACCGCTTCGCGAATCGTATTACGGCTCGTATTGAATTGTTCCATTAACATCATTTCAGATGGGATTTTTTCATGTAGCGGCCACGTTCCATCTTGAATAAAACGTTCCATTTGTAGAGCGATTTGTCTCGGTAACGGTTTAGACATTAAAAAACCTTCTTTCGTAAAAGTTGTTGGACAACTTATACTGTAACAGAAAATAAGTTGTCCAACAACTTGAAGTGAGCAGAAAAAAGAAGAAATATGATATGATAAAGAGAAGAAAGAGAAGGAGGACGGACGAGATGATAAAAATTGGACTGACAGGTTGGGGCGATCATCCGACATTGTATGACGTCCGTTCGAAATATCGGCTAACAGATTACAGCTCTTATTTTCCAGTCGTTGAACATGATGCGACCTTTTATGCGATTCCAAGTGCAGCAAGTGTAGCGAAATGGTTGAGTGAAACACCTGCTTCATTTCAATTTATCGTCAAAGCATACCAAGGGATGACAGGACATATTAAAAAAGAAGATTCGCCTTATGAATCAGTCCGCGAAATGTTTGAACAGTTTCGTTTAGCGATTACGCCGATATATGAAGCAAAAAAGCTTGCGTTTATTTTGTTTCAATTTCCCCCTTGGCTCGTTTGTAATGAAACGAATGCGCGCATTTTATATTATATGAAACAACAATATCCAGATTTTCCGATGGCTGTTGAATTTCGTCACTTGTCATGGTTTACCGGACCGTGTAGAGGGCGGACGCTTGCAACGTTGCAACAACTCGGATTGATTCATACGATTTGTGATGAACCTCAAATTGGTGAGAAATGTATCCCGCGTCTTCCGGTTGTAACGAATGAAGAAATCGCATTTTTCCGTTTTCATGGACGTCATAAAGAAGGATGGGAAAACCGTTTTCCGACCCGTGAAATGTGGCGAAAAGTGCGTTACTTATATAACTATTCAGAAGAAGAATTACAACAACTTCGATCAGAAATTGTCGAAGTGCATACGAAAGTAGAAACAACGTACGTCATTTTTAATAATAATTCGGGACATCATGCCGCACTAAATGCACAACAGTTGCAACAGATGCTCGGCGTGACGTATGACAACTTAGCATCTCAACAATTACGTTTATTCGACTAGGAGGAATTGTATGGCGTATGTCATTATCGCGATACTCGGTATTTTATCAGGTCTTGTCGGGTCAATCGTCGGGTTAGGGGGAGGAGTAATATTAGTTCCTCTCACTTTATATTTCGGAATGGAACTCGGTTGGATAGAAGGAATTACACCACAAACAGTCGTCGGTTTATCTGTCGTTATGATGGTATTTACAGGTTTATCATCGACTTTATCGCATATGAAAGCAAAAACGGTCGATTATAAAAGTGGATGGCTCTTTTTTGCAGGGAGTGTACCGGGAACGATACTCGGTGCGTATTTAAATAAAAGTTTAAATTTACCGTCGTTTCATCTTTATTTCGGGCTATTGTTAATCGTCCTTGCGCTCATTTTATTATTCCGTGATCGAATGCGACCGATCCATTGGTTTGTCGATCACGGTGTGCAAAAGACGTATGTCGCACAAGATGGAACACGCCATGTTTATGGTTATCCGGTTTCGTTTGCGCTATTATTGACCTTTTTGATTGGTTTAATGTCCGGTCTTTTCGGAATTGGTGGGGGCTCGATGTTAGTACCTGCTATGTTATTATTGTTTTTATTTCCACCACATGTTGCGGTAGCGACGAGTATGTTTATGGTCTTTTTATCAGCTCTCGTCAATTCAGCTTCGCATATTTATTTAGGAAACGTACCTTGGCTTTATACGTTACCCGTCATTCCTGCTGCGTGGATTGGTGCAAAAATAGGATCCGCTTTGAATCGAAAAATGGATTCGAAAACAGTCGTAACGGCGCTACGTGTCGTTTTACTCGTTCTCGGTATTCGTTCGGTCATCGTCGGAATTTGGGGGTAGTCCGATGTTAGAATCAATTCGCATTTATCATACGAACGACATTCATAGTCACTTTGGCGATTGGACGAAGATTCATCGTTACGTACGTGAACGGCGACGTGAAGTAGAAGCAAGTGGTGCACATTGTTTCGTTTTCGATATCGGCGATCACGTTGACCGCTCCCATCCGTATACTGAAGCAACGTACGGAAAAGGGAATATACAAGCGTTGAATGAAGCGCAATATGATGCAGTTACGATCGGAAATAATGAAGGAATTACGTTATCGCATGAAGCATTACAAACGTTGTACAAAGATGCGACGTTTGACGTTTTACTTGCAAATGTGAAAGAACGAGGAGGACATCCGTTACAGTGGGCGAATCCGTATCAAATTTATACGACAAAATACGGAACGCGTATCGCTGTTTTTGGCTTAACAGCACCTTATCCGATGGCATATCGTTCACTCGGCTGGGACGTAACTTCTCCATATGAAGAAACGAAAGTGTTACTGGAACAATTAAAATATAAAGCAGACGTAATCATTTGTTTATCTCATCTCGGAATTCGAGCAGATCGCACATTAGCCAAACAATTTCCGGCTATCGATATTATATTGGGCGGTCATACGCATCATTTACTCGAACGTGGAGAATGGGTCGGAGATACGTTACTTGCCGCAGCGGGAAAATATGGTCGTTATATTGGACGTATTGATGTAGTATACGACCGAACGAAACGATTGCTTATCAAAAGTGAAGCATCGGTCCGAGCGACTGCCAGTTTATTAACGACGCAAACGGATATCGAGGAAGCCCGTCAATATATGAAAATCGGGAAAGAAGCGTTAAATGAGCCTGTTTTTTGGAACGATACTCGTTTGTCGAATGAGTTATTCGATAAAAGTGAGCTCGCAACGTTGTTTGGCGAAGCGTTACTTGACTATACGCAAGCTCATTGTGCGATGTTTAATGCAGGTATATTGCTCGGTCATTTAAAACGAGGATGTGTTACACGAGGAGATTTACACGCTTTATTACCTCACCCGATCAATCCTGTCGTTGCTGAAGTCGATGGCTCAGTACTGTATCATCTTTATGCTAAATCACAAGATAAAGCATTTACGCATTCAATCGTTACAGGATTAGGTTTTCGAGGTACGTATATGGGGGCATTATTATTTCAAAGGATGGAAGAAAGAGACGGTATCTTATACGTTGGAAATGAACGTGTATTACATGGAAGAACGTATACGTTAGCGACATTAGATATGTTTACGTTCGGTTTCTTTTTCCCTGAATTAGAACATGTGCCGAAACGTTATTTCATGCCTGAGTTGTTGCGGGATGTTTTCAAACAATATGTGGAAAAAACGATGGAAACGAAAGAATGTTGACAGAAAGCGAAAGTCATGGTAAATTGAGTTACGTTAATGAAACACGTATATGAAAGTAGAGGCTGCTTTAACGAAGAGTATCCATTCTGAGCGGATAGCGAAGAAGAATGGAAAAAGGCGTTGAGGCCGAAATGTTTTTTCACGTCGGTGAAAAGATGTTGGGGCTATTCTGAAGAAGAATAGAACTGTCATTCAACTCTGAATGTTGCGCTACGAATGGACTTTTTTCAGCAATGATGAAAAAAGTATATTTTAGCAATTGAAATGACGAGCCTACACGCGCAATGTGTAGGCTCTTTTTTACTTTCGCGTGGAAGAAAAAAAGGAGAGATCATATGTTAGAGACGATCGGTACATGGTGGTCTATATTGCCACCACTCATTGCGATTGTAATGGTACTTGTGACAAAACGTGTTATTTTGTCGCTCGGTGCCGGGATTTTATCTGCTGCTTTAATCGTTGCCTCGTTTAAAGTGACAGATACGTTAAGTACATTAGGACTCGCTTTACTTTCACCGTTTTGGATTGAAGGCGAGTGGAATTTTGGGAATATTTTTATTATGCTGTTTATTTTGTTATTAGGTGTAATTACAGCATTCGTTAGTTTGTCTGGGGGGACACGTGCGTTTGCTGATTGGGCGTCTCGTCGTGTGAAAACGAAACGAGGAGCGAAACTGTTAACTGTTTTTCTCGGTATATTGATTTTCGTTGACGATTACTTTAACTCGCTTGCAGTAGGTCAAATTGCTCGTCCCGTATCCGACCGACATAAAGTATCGCGAGCACAACTGGCCTATTTTATTGATTCAACGAGCGCGCCTATTTGTGTCATTTCGCCTGTATCGAGTTGGGGAGCATTTTTAATCGGGCAATTAGCTTTAATATTCGGTGCGACTGCTGCGATTACGTATTCGCCACTTGAAGCATTTATTATGATGGCACCGATGAATTTTTATGTCGTAGCGACATTTGCTTTCGTCTTTTTCTTTGCAGCAACGAATATTTCGTTGTTTTCGATGGGAGAACATGAACGACGTGCAGAAGAGACAGGTGAATTGTATGATCCGACAAAAGATATTCCAGGACAATTAAAGGAAGATTTTCCAGAGCATCATGCAGGGCGTGTTCGAGATTTAATTATGCCTATCGTTACGTTGATTATCGTTACATTTGCGATGATGGTGATAACGGGATATATGGAAAGTGGCGTATGGGATGTTTGGGCAATTTTTGAAAATACGAACGTACCCGCATCATTAGTAACCGGTGGGGTAGTCGGTGCGTTACTTTCTATTTTCTTATATGCAAGTCGAATGAAAGTGAATCCGACTGCATCGTTCGAGTGGATGAAAATTGCGACAGTAAGCGGTTTGAAGTCGATGTTACCTGCAGTTATTATTTTGTACTTTGCTTGGACGTTAACGGATTTAATTAGTGCGTTGCAAACGGGT
>JASLJC010000064.1 GCA_030152585.1 Savagea sp.
AACGTACAAGTTCATCGTTTCGTGACGATGGCGAAGAGGTCACACCCGTTCCCATACCGAACACGGTAGTTAAGCTCTTCAGCGCCGATGGTAGTAGGTTGTCATGACCTGTGAGAGTAGGACGTTGCGAAGCACCTTTAAGAAGAACCCTTTTGGGTTCTTTTTTTATTGTCTTTTTTTATGTCGATTTTGTATTTTAATTTGCTTTATCCTGACTGAATCTAGGACGATAAAGAGGAGACCGTGTATAATGGTACATAATCAGTAAAGGTGGAGAGTAGATGTTTATTACATTTGAAGGTCCAGAAGGCGCGGGAAAAACGACCGTGTTACAAGAAGTTGCGATGCGTTTAGAACGAGAAGGTTATGAAATCGTAGTAACACGTGAACCGGGAGGGATTGCAATTGCAGAATCAATCCGCGAAGTGTTATTGCATCCTTCGCATACGGAAATGGATGGAATGACAGAAACGTTGTTATACGCTGCAGCTAGACGACAACATTTAGTCGAAAAAGTCATACCAGCGTTAGAAAAAGGAAAAGTCGTACTATGTGATCGGTTTATTGACAGTTCATTAGCTTACCAAGGTTATGCTCGAGGAATTGGAGTCGAAATTGTGTATGCAATCAATCAGTTTGCAATTGATCGATGGATGCCGAAACATACATTGTTCTTTGACCTTCCTCCTGAACAAGGACTCGCTCGAATCGCACAAAATGTGAAACGAGAAAACAATCGGTTAGATCAAGAGTCTTTGAATTTTCACTATCGTGTATATGAAGGGTATCAACAATTAATTAAACGCTTTCCAGAGCGTATTCAAACGATTGATGCATCGCGTGCTCTTGAAGACGTCATTGAAACGACATATGAGCAGATAAAGGGTTACTTGGAATAAGCGTTTCGTTTCATGGTATAATAGAGAAAATTGTAAAAGGGGAGGATTTCTATGAAGTTAGTAGTAGCCGTCGTACAAGATGAAGATAGTAACCGTTTATCGACAGCGTTAACGAAACATGATTTCCGTGCAACGAAGTTAGCGAGTACCGGTGGTTTTTTACGATCGGGGAATACGACGTTTTTAATCGGAACGGATCGGAATCTCGTACCGCAACTACTCGATTTAATTCGAGAAAATTGTCGTGCACGTGAACAAATGGTAGCACCTGTTTCGCCGATGGGCGGTAATGTTGATTCGTACATCCCTTATCCGGTAGAAGTAGAAGTCGGTGGAGCGACAGTATTTGTACTTCCGATTGAACAATTTCATCATTTTTAATTGATGATTTGGTAGAGTTCGGATGAACGAATCGGTTCTATTTGCGCTCGGTCATTTATTTAAAGAGAGGTGATCAGATGAAAGTAAACAATGCGCATCGTGTCGGTTTAGAAAAAATGCAAAATCACCCGATGAAATCGCCTCAAAAGCGAGCTCAGTTCGGACGAATGGTACAAGAACAGACGCAACGTCTAGGGAGTAATCAAATGACACGTTTGTTAAGTCATATTACAGTAGCTGGTGAACGTTTAGCGAATTCAAGACGTTTACGAGATCTTGCGAAATTTAAAATGCTCGTTCGCCGCTTTTTAAAAGAAGCGGTTGAAGGAGGTTTCGAATTAGAGCAATCTCATACGTGGAACCAATTCGGAGAAGGGCGTCGTCTTAATCTTGTGAAAGAAATTGATGAAAAACTCGTACAGCTAGCAGAAGATATTTTAGATGAAGAACAGTCATCGGTCGATTTGTTAGCACGAGTCGGAGAAATTAAAGGATTATTAATTAATTTATATATGTAGAGTCAGGAGTTTACACGATGAAAGTAGAAGATATCATCACTCACCAACTACCAGTGTGGGAGCAGTTAATGACTTCGTACAAAAAAGGTCGGATGAGCCATGCGTATTTATTTGAAGGTAGTGATCGTTCGAGTGTGAAAGCATTAGCGGTTGTTTATACGCAACTCCTACTTTGTGAAAGACCCGAAGTTGATCGTCCGTGTGGTGTGTGCCGTAATTGTGAACGTATCGTTCATAGTAACCATCCGAACGTCTTAACTGTTAAAAGAGAAACGACACAAATCCGAAAAGAACAAATTGATCATGTAATTCGCCAAATGTCTCAAAAAGGATTTGAACGTGGTAAAAAAGTTTATATTATCGAAGAAGCAGATCGATTAAATTTATCTGCTGCCAACGCATTATTGAAATTTTTAGAAGAGCCACTCGGTGATGTAACCGCGATTTTATTAACTGAATCACCGGCAGCGATATTGCCGACGATTCAGTCACGGTGTCAACGTATGACGTTAATCCCCCCAACACGTGAATTGTTTTGTCAACATTTAGAACAATCGTACGAAATGACCCATTCTATGGCTTCGACATTAGCGATGCTTACCGTTAGTGAAGAAGAGGCATTGCAGTTGTTAGATGAACAGTTTAAAGAAAAACGTGCACTCGTCCTCGAATTTATGGAAGTGATCGAACGTAATCCACAAGAAGCATTATTGTTCGTTCAACAAAAATGGTTAACGTATATGAAAGAACGAGAAGATGTAGAGTACGGACTGGACTTACTCTTGTATATTTATCGCGATATCGTTACAGTAAAAGCAGGTCGCAGTTCTATGTTGGCGTATCCAGATTACCGAGATACGTTTGAACAGTATGCCTTACAATTTACGTATGCGCAGTTATCCCAACGAATGGATGCGATTTTACAAGCTAAGCAATATATGCATTCAAATATGAATCGTACACTACTCATTGAACAGTTAGTGTTAAATATGCAGGAGGGGTTTACTTTTGTTTAAAGTAGTAGGAGTCCGTTTTAAAAAAGCGGGAAAAATTTATTATTTTTCACCCGAAGCTTATGAAGTAACGATTGGAGATGCGGTAATCGTTGAGACGTCTCGTGGTATCGAGTATGGAGAGGTCGTATTACCGGTTCGGGAAGTGAAAGAAAATGAAGTCGTTTTACCGCTCCGAAAAATGATCCGTTTAGCAACAGAAGAAGATCAACAACAAGTACAAACGAATGCGCGCGATGCGGAAGAAGCTTTTCCGATTTGTGTTGAAAAAATTGAAAAACATCGTCTTGAAATGAACTTAATTGATGTTGAATATACGTTTGATCGAAATAAAATTATATTTTACTTTACTGCTGAAGGACGTGTCGATTTTCGAAATCTCGTCAAAGACTTAGCCGCAATATTCCGCACACGTATTGAATTGCGACAAATTGGCGTGCGGGACGAAGCGAAAATGTTAGGAGGTATCGGTCCTTGTGGGCGGTTACTCTGTTGTTCAACATTTTTAGGAGATTTTGAGCCGGTTTCGATTAAAATGGCGAAAAATCAGCAGTTGTCACTCAATCCGACGAAAATCTCTGGGTTATGCGGTCGTCTCATGTGTTGTTTAAAGTATGAAAACGATATGTATGAAGAGTCGAAACGAAATATGCCGGATATGGGTGATTTTATACGTACACCTGATGGAAAAGGAAAAGTCGTCGGCTTAAATATGTTAGAACAGATCGTCCAAGTCCATTTACCGAAACTCGAACGAACTTTAGAATATACGTGGAGTGAACTCGAAAAAGCTCCGGCGTCGAAATGATGAGGTGGCAAACAAGTTGAAGGAACAAAATTTTCTAGATCGTGTCATGGAGTTTGAGCAACAATTGGCCGACTTACAAGAACAATTTACTGAAATTATCGGCTTCGTCGCACAAATGACAGAAGAAAACCACTCGCTTCAGTTAGAGAACGAACATTTACGAAATCGTCTCGATGAATTGACAAAAGACCCTTCGGAAGATTCTGCTACGTCTGATGCAGCAGATGTCGGAGAAGGTGTCGACAACTTAGCGCGTATTTACCATGAAGGATATCACGTCTGTAACGTAGAGTACGGTCGAAGCCGTCGTGGAGAAGATTGTCTATTTTGCTTATCTTTTTTAAATAAACAAAATAAATAAAGGATACCGGTGCCTTCAATAGGCATCGGCTTTTTTATCAAAAGTGAGGAATCAGATGAAACGTTTATTAAAAGAAGACGAACGTCTCGACCATTTGTTAGCTGAACAATTACGTATTATTCAAAGTCCGTCTGTCTTTTCATTTTCATTAGATGCGGTTGTTTTAGCTAATTTTGCGTCCATTCCTCGGAGAAAAAAAGGACGAATCGTCGATTTATGTACAGGAAATGGTGTAATTCCATTGTTGTTAAGTCAACGAACCGGTGCTTCGATTACCGGCGTCGAATTACAACCGAGATTAGCCGATATGGCAAAACGAAGTGTCACATACAATGAATTAACGGAACAAATTACGATTGTTCAAGACGATGTAAAAAATATCCATCGTAAAATTGGCCAATCGTATTTTGATACGGTGACGTGTAACCCTCCTTATTTTAAAGTGAGTGAAGGAAGCGTTCAAAACGAGTCGCCACACTATCGAATAGCTCGTCATGAAGTGGCTTTAACATTAGATGAAGCCGTAGCATCAAGTGCTCTTTTATTAAAACAAGGGGGCAAAGCAGCATTCGTTCATCGTCCCGATCGTTTTATCGATTTATTGCTCGCTTTTCGTACGTATCGTCTCGAACCGAAACGTGCTCGGTTCGTTTATTCAAAGAGGAATGAAGAAGCAACCGTCGTTCTCGTCGAAGGCATTCGCGACGGCAGTCCCGGTTTTCAAATGCTCCCTCCTTTATACGTCTATGATGAAAACGGTCATTATACAGAAGAAATGCGTCGTATGATAGATGGAGCATAAACATTATTTTTACGTCGTTCGTTGCGTAGATCATACGTATTATGCCGGATATACGAACGACTTAAGCCGTCGTATTCGGATGCATAATGAAGGAAAAGGAGCAAAATATACGCGAGGACGTCGCCCCGTGACATGTATTTATTATGAAACGTACGATACGAAGCGACGAGCGATGCAACAAGAATATGCGTTTAAACAATTGACGCGTTTACAAAAAGAACAGTATATGAAAGGACGACAACATGATCAATAGTCAAAAAAGTTATGATACGACGTTAGGAACTTTATATTTAGTTCCGACACCGATTGGCAATTTAGAAGATATGACGTTTCGTGCGATTCGTATTTTACAAGAAGCAGATGTCATCGCAGCAGAAGATACGCGAAATACGTCGAAGTTATGCCACCACTTCGACATTCAAACACCGATGATCAGTTACCATGAACATAATGTAAAAGAAGCTGGCCCGAAATTAATCGAGCGGATGCTTAAAGGAGAAACTGTCGCACTCGTAAGTGATGCCGGCATGCCTTGTATTTCTGACCCGGGCGTAGACCTTGTATCGTTAGCAATCGAAGAAAATCTCGCTGTCGTTCCACTCCCCGGCGCGAATGCGGCTTTAACGGCATTAATTGCTTCCGGTTTAGTACCTCAACCTTTTACATTTTACGGTTTTTTGCCACGTTCAACGAAAGAACGAGACGAACAATTACGTCAACTAGCTAAAAAAGAAGAGACGTGGATTGTATATGAAGCACCTCATCGATTGAAAAAAACACTCGTTGCGATGGAAAAAGCATGTTCTCCGACCCGTCGGATCGTCTTAGCACGAGAATTGACGAAACGGTTCGAGCAATTTTTAAGAGGAACGATTGAAGAAGCAATTGAATGGGCATCGACTGAACGTGTCCGCGGTGAGTTTTGCTTAATTGTCGAAGGTAATGCGCATCAAATCGAAGAAGAGACGTCCGCTCCGTGGATGAATTGGTCCATTGTAGAACATGTCGACCGAATCATTGAAGAAAAAGGAATCCGTTTGAAAGAAGCGACGAAAGAAGTAGCATCGTTACGCCAATTAAAAAGCAACGAAGTATACAAACATTATCACGAACAACAAGACAAATAAAACGAGTTCCTTCTATTATATAACGAAATATTTGTACGCTCGTCAAATAGCTAGATGTTGCAATAAGGAAAACATCCGTCTGTCATCAAAAGAAAAAAGCACTTTTAAAGTTTAGGCGGTTCATCGCCCCATAGCTTTAAAAGTGCTCTTTTGTTTATTGATTTAATTTGTTTTGGATTTCTTCCATTAAAATCTCGGCTCCGCGTGGACTTAAAATAAGTTCACCGTCATTTAAGCGTAAGTTATCATCTGATACTTCACCTGTAATTGAACATGTCATGTTTGGCATATATTTCTTTAAAATAATTTTGTCATTGTCGACATAAATTTCAAGTGCGTCTTTTTGTCCAATTCCGAGTGTGCGTCGTAATTCGATTGGAATGACGACACGTCCTAGTTCATCTACTTTACGTACAATACCTGTTGATTTCATCGTATAATTCCTCCTCAATGTCTGTGTATCTTCACTTACTTATAATAAAAGTACGTTTTTCAACGGATTCATAATTATGAAGTGAGGTCAGCAATGCATCTTATTTCAATCTTGCAACTCGATTCTTTTCTAAAAAAGAATGAATTTTATCATTAAGCTAGTTTGAAAGCGACTTCCTGTTAGTCATGCAGCATAGTTATAAAAGATACTTTCTAATAATAACGGTAGTAGAGTGAAAATTACAAGTAAAACGGAAATAAAAACAAAAATTTAAAGATTTGTTCACATTTTCATTGTATGTAGAAAACGCTTACTTTCGTTAAAAAGAGGAGATAAAAGAAAAAACATCAAATCCTTTAACGTGCAAAAGGAATAAAGATGATAGTTTTGTAATGAAACAAAATATTCAGATAATTTAAAAGTGTTGATATGAAAGCTTTTGTTTCTAATGTTATTCTGTATATATGGAAAATAAAGGATTCAATATTACAAAATTATGTGATGTGTCATCATTCTGTTACAAAGCTGTGATGAAAGAAACAATGGAACTCTCTAGAATGAACCCAAGAAGGTGAGAACCTATGTTAATTGATACACATGTGCATTTAAATGCACATCAATATGAAGAAGACGTAGAAGAAGTAATTGAAAGAGCATTACGAGCAGGCGTCGAGCGAATGATCGTCGTAGGATTTGACCGTCCTACGATTAAAGGTGCGCTTGAACTTGCGGAAGCTTATGAATTTATTTATGCGGTTGTCGGGTGGCATCCTGTCGATGCGATTGATTGTACGGAAGAAGATCTCCAATGGATTGAAGATCTTGCAATACACCATCCGAAAGTCGTCGGTATCGGTGAGATGGGCCTTGATTATCATTGGGACAAATCGCCGAAAGAAATTCAAGAGCGTGTCTTTCGAGAACAAATCCGACTTGCAAAACGAGTGAACCTTCCGATTATTATTCATAATCGAGAAGCGACGGCAGATGTCGTCCGTATTTTGCAAGAGGAAGAAGCATCAACCGTAGGCGGTATTATGCACAGTTTCAGCGGTAGCGTTGAAACGGCTAACATATGTATCGAGATGAATTTCTATATTTCTCTCGGAGGACCTGTTACATTTAAAAATGCGAAAATGCCGAAAAAGGTGGCAGAAGCGATCGACTTAGATCACTTGCTCGTTGAAACCGACGCACCATACTTAACGCCGCATCCTCACAGAGGAACGCGGAACGAGCCTCATTATGTAACACTCGTTGCTGAACAAATCGCAAGGCTGAAAGAAGTTCCAGTAGAAGAAGTTGCACGTAAAACGACAGAAAATGCGATGCGATTATTTGGAATTTCTTGAGAGGTTGGAGCAAAAACATTTGACAAAATAAAATGTGCTCCTATATACTCGGCCGAGAACTAAAGGAGGAATTTTTTTCATGTCTAGTGAAACCGCGAATCGCGGCAATTTGAAAAATGTAAATAAAAAGAACTTGTTTATCGGTAGTGGGATTGCTGTTGTCTTTGTAGTGATGATGGCATTTATTTTATTTGAAGGAACGAAGAAACAAATCGTTCTTCACGCGGACGGTGAACAACTCGAAGTAAGTACACACGCAAAAACAGTAGAAGATTTATTGGCAGAACAAAATATTAAGTTAGCGACACATGACTTCGTAGAACCGAAAAAAGATACAGCGCTTGAAAACGGCTCAGAAGTGAAATGGATTCCCGCTCAACAATTAGCAGTCGTTGTCGATGGCAAAGAAGAAAAACTTTGGACGACGAAAAAGACTGTGCAAGAAGTATTAACAGAAGCAGGAGTAGACGTTAACGAACACGATGAAGTCTCACCTTCACTCGCATCAGGCATCCAAGATGTCGAATCGATCGCTGTAACGAAAGCATTACCATTAACGATCGTTGATGCAGGGAAAGAACGTACGGTATGGTCAACGCCGGCGACAGTGAACGATGTCCTTAAAAAAGAAGGCATTCAATTAACGAAACACGATCGTCTCGAAGGTGTAAAAGCAGATGAGTCGATTGCGAAAGATAAAAAAATTGAAATCGTTCGAATCGAGCGTAAAACGAGCACGGTAGAAGAACCTGTTCAATACGCAGTAGAGAAAAAACAAGACCCGAACTTACTTGAAGGTGAAACAAAAATTATTCAAGAAGGTCAAAAAGGGAAAGTTTCTCGTACGTATGAAAATGTCGTGAAAAACGGTGAAAACTTAGGAAATAAAATTGTCGGCGAAAAAGTAGTAGCTGAACCGAAAGCGAAAGTGATTGCGATCGGTACGAAAAAAGTAGAACCGAAAAAAGAAATTGCAACGACGAAAAAACCAGCGAAACAAACAGCAACTGGAAATACAAACGGTATCGGTGTTTCACGTAACAACGGAAATAAAGGCTCTTCAGCTCCTGCACCATCAGGCGGACGAGAATTTTACGTTGAAGCGACAGCATATACACCATACTGTGCAGGATGTTCTGGTATTTCGGCAGCAGGTATTAACTTACGTGCGAACCCGAATTTGAAATTAATCGCTGCAGACCCACGCGTTATCCCAATGGGAACGAAAGTATGGGTTGAAGGTTATGGACATGCTGTTGTTGGAGATACAGGTGGCGCAATTAAAGGGAACCGTATCGACGTTTTAATGCAAACGAAATCTCAAGCTTATAGCTGGGGACGTAAAAAAGTAAAAATTAAAATTTTAAACTAAGATCTTGCGAAACGAGTTGCCCTATGGCAGCTCGTTTTTTCGTTTTCAGCGAAAGTGTAAAAGTGAATATGTGATGATGAGAAGAAAGTGATAATTTCGTTCGCTATCTTTTTTTGTTCGTGTCGTTACGTTACAATAGAAGTTCGAGTATACGTAATAGGAAGAGAGAAGGAACGAAATGAAAAAGATGAAAGAAGTAATCGTCGTCGAAGGAAAATCGGATACTGCTGCGATTCAACATGCTGTCGGAGCTGATACGATTGAAACGAATGGTTCAGCGATCGATGAGGAGACGTTAGCTCAAATTGCACATGCACAAGAAGTGCGCGGTGTAATCGTGTTTACAGATCCGGATTACCCGGGTCGAAGAATACGCTCCATTATCGAAGAACACATACCAGGTGTGCGACATGCTTTTTTAACGAAAGAAGAGACGATTTCTCCACGCAAAGGGAGTTTAGGAATCGAGCACGCTTCGAAAGAGGCTATTCAGCGAGCGTTAGAAGCCGTTTATACAGTAGAGACAGAAGAAACGTCGTATGAACCGATTGAACCTTCTATCTTGATCGAGCTCGGACTGATCGGTTTACCCGGAGCGAACGAACGTCGTCAAGCTGTTGCACGTGCTTTACGAATCGGTCAAGTGAACGGTAAGACGTTACAAAAGCGGTTAACGATGTTTCGTATTACGAAAGAACAACTATTACGCGTAGTAGAAGGAGTAACGAAATGACAAAAGATATTGCGACGTTTAGTCGAACGAAAGAAATTATAGAGCGCCACGGGTTTACGTTTAAAAAAAGTTTAGGACAAAACTTTTTAATTGATTTAAATATTTTAAACAATATCGTCGATGTCGGAGAAGTGACGGAAAAGACAGGTGTTATTGAAGTTGGACCGGGGATTGGCTCGCTGACAGAACAAATTGCGCGCCGAGCAGGAAAAGTCGTCGCTTTTGAATTAGATGATCGACTTTTACCGATTTTAGAAGAAACGTTAGCACCGTATGAACATGTCGAAGTTATTCACCAAGATATTTTAACGGTCGATATTGAACAAATCGTCGAGCACCATTTTAGTGAATGTGAAGAAATCGTCGTCATCGCTAACTTACCGTATTACGTCACGACACCGATTATTATGTCATTTATTGAGGCAGAAGCACCAATTGACCGGATCGTCATGATGATGCAAAAAGAAGTTGCCGAACGGATGACGGCACAACCGAGTACGAAAGCGTACGGCTCATTATCAGTCGCTGTTCAATATGAGATGGACGCTACTATTGCGATGATCGTTCCACCGACTGTATTCGTACCGAAGCCGAACGTCGACTCTGCAGTTTTAAAATTAACGCGTAAAAAAGAAAAAATAGCAAATGTCATCGATCGTGCCTTTTTCTTTAAAGTCGTGCGCGGTTCATTCGTTCAACGTCGAAAAACGTTGTTTAACAATTTGCAAACGTCGTTACAAGATGGCAAAAAGAGAAAAGCAGAAATTCGTACAGCTTGTGAAGCAGCGAATATCGAGCCATCTCGTCGAGGAGAATCGTTAACGATTCAAGAGTTTGTCGAATTAGCGAATGCCTTGTATCCTTATTTTGGAGAAGAATAAAAGAAAATGAGTAAAAAGCATTGACAATGAAAGCTAAACTTTGTTAAAATGTAAATTTTTATTGACATATCGCCGAAATTGACGTATAATGGTAATAAGTGAGGTGTAAGCGATATGCCAAAGACATTAGCGGACATTAAAAAGTCATTAGATGCCCACTTAGGGAAACGTTTGCACTTAAAAGCGAACGGCGGTCGAAAGAAAACGATTGAACGCGAAGGTGTATTATCTGATACATACCGCGCAGTATTCGTCGTAGAACTTGACCAAGAAGAGAACGCTTTTGAACGCGTTTCATATAGTTATGCAGACGTCTTGACAGAAGCTGTTGAAATTACGATTTTGGATGGAGACCGTACAGAAGCATTTACGGTTGAGTAATACAAAAAGATAACGAAGTACGCAAAGCGCCTTTGCAACTATTGTGTAAATAGATGCAAGGTGTTTTTTTACGGTTTTCCATAAAAGACGTTCAAAATGATAAAAAACGGGAATTAAAAAACGAGGTGCGCGAACTTCCGAACTTATGATAAAATAAAAGGAATGAAGTTTTCACGAGGGGAGACGCGTATGTTATATGAAAAAGCTTCGGCCAAAATTAATTTAACACTCGACGTATTGCAACGTCGTCCCGATGGCTTTCACGAAGTAGAGATGGTGATGACGACAGTCGATTTAGCCGATCGTTTATCGTTTCGTTCGATAGAAGAAGATCGCATCATCATTCGTTCATCGGCACATTATGTTCCGAACGATGAGCGAAATTTAGCGTATCAAGCAGCGGCATTGTTAAAACGTCGTTTTCATATTTCGTCAGGTGTTGAAGTCATAATCGATAAAAAAATACCGGTCGCTGCAGGACTAGCGGGAGGAAGTGCGGATGCGGCAGCGACGCTACGCGGATTAAACCGTTTATGGTCTTTGCAATTATCGGTAGAACAATTAGCAACACTCGGAAAAGAAATCGGATCGGATGTTGCCTTTTGTGTACATGGCGGCACAGCACTTGCTACTGGACGTGGAGAACAAATTACACCGCTCGTTGCACCGCCTCATTGTTGGGTTATTTTAGCGAAACCGGCGTTATCGGTTTCGACAGGCTCGATTTATCAAAAGTTACATCCGAAAGAAATGAAAAAAGGAACGACACAACAAATGGTGCAAGCGATACGAGAGAATGATTATGAAGCGATTTGTCAATCGACATCTAACGTACTGGAGACGGTCACATTTCGCGTTCATCCCGAAGTCCGTCAACTAAAACAAAAGATGAAAGATTTCGGTGTGGATGTGGCGAGAATGAGTGGGAGTGGTCCGACGGTTTTCGGTCTAGTGAAACAAGAAGCACACGTACAACGTATTTACAATGCACTGAAAGGATTTTGCCCGGAAGTGTACGCCGTCCGATTAGACGGCGAAACGAGAAGTTGATAATAAACGACCGTATATGGTAATGTACGATTGAAATATACGGGTTGAGGAGATGGTCTTTTGAAGTGGAAACGAAGTGAACGACTCGTTGACATTACGAGGCATTTGTTAGAACACCCCCATACATTAATTCCACTCACTTACTTTTCCGAACGATACGGTGCGGCAAAATCTTCGATTAGTGAAGATTTGTCGATCGTGAAAGAAACGTTTGAGTCAGTAGGCGAAGGAAGTTTAGTAACGTTATCTGGAGCATCTGGAGGCGTCCGTTATATACCTGAAATGGACGAAGAAGAAGTACACGAACTCGTCCGCCATTTAATTGAAGAGCTCGGACGTTCAGATCGTCTGTTGCCGGGGGGATATTTATTTTTAACGGATTTACTCGGTCGTCCGCGTTTAATTGACCGTGTTGGAAAAGTGTTTGCGTCGGTTTATAAAGATGCAGGTATCGATGTGATTATGACAGTCGCAACGAAAGGGATACCGATAGCACAAGCGATCGCAAAACATTTAAACGTTCCTGTCGTCGTCGCTCGCCGCGACAGTAAAGTGACGGAAGGGTCGACAGTAAGTGTGAACTACGTATCAGGGTCTACACGTCGCATTCAGACGATGGTCTTATCAAAACGTAGTATGGAAAGTGGCCAACGTGTACTTCTAACCGACGATTTTATGAAAGCAGGCGGTACGATGGTCGGGATGCAAAACTTGTTAGAAGAATTTGAATGTGAACTAGCTGGCATTGCCGTACTCGTAGAAGCAGAGCATGCAGAAAAAGCGCTCGTCGACGATTACATTTCACTCGTTCAATTGTGCGAAGTCGATGAATGGAATCGTACGATTGAATTGAAGGAAGGGAATTACTTCAAAAAGGGGGAATGATTCAATGAAAACGATTCAAACAAAAGGGGCACCACAAGCAATCGGACCGTATACGCAAGGAAAAGTTGTAACACCTTACGTCTTTACATCAGGTCAAATTGCACTTACACCGGAAGGGAAATTTCTCGGAGGAACAATTGAGGAACAAACAGAACGTGTTCTTCTCAATATCCGAGCGATTCTTGAAGCAGGCGGTAGTCAACTCGATCGCGTCATTAAGACGACAGTTTACTTAAGCGACATTCAAGAATTTGAAGCGATGAATACAGTTTACGAAAAGATGTTTGACGGGCATCAACCCGCTCGTACGACAATCGAAGTGTCAAAATTGCCGAAAAATGCAAAAGTTGAAATTGAGGCAATCGCACTTCTCGTATAACGAATCAACGCGTATTTATTTCTATTCCGTACTATGTAAGGGATAAAATAGATACGCGTTTTTTCTATCGAAAAAGAACCTGAAAAAATCTTTCATTTCATATTTCTTTCGAACGTGTCGTATGATACGCTAAACTCGTTCGATAAGGAAAAAAGAAAAGGTTATAATATTAAAAGAATTGAAGCGAAAAGTCAAGGATTAGAAGTTGAAAAGTCATGAGTTTTCCGCTATAGTCAATAATGAAATTATAATGGAGGCGTAGAGATGCCGAATACATATGCAATCGTTCTCGCAGCCGGTCAAGGTACGAGAATGAAGTCAAAATTGTATAAAGTGTTACATCCTGTTTGTGGAAAGCCGATGGTTGAGCACGTAGTAGATGAAGTGTCAACAGTCGGAGTCGATCGTATCGTAACGATCGTCGGGTACGGAGCAGAAGCAGTAGAAGAAACGCTCGGTACGAAAAGTGAATATGCATTACAAGAAGAGCAACTTGGAACTGCGCATGCGGTAGAACAAGCAGCTCCTATTTTAGCGGGTCGAAAAGGAACGACGCTCGTCATTTGTGGGGATACGCCATTAATTCAAGCAGAGACGATGCAAGCTTTACTCGACCACCACCATGCACAACGAGCAAAAGCGACGATTCTTACAGCGCATACTGACGATCCGACAGGTTATGGACGTATTATTCGTGATGAAGAAGGATACGTATTGCGAAATGTTGAAGAAAAAGATGCGACTGAAAAAGAGCGACAAGTAACCGAAATAAATACAGGAACGTATTGCTTCGATAACGAAGCGTTATTTGAAGCGCTCCGCCGCGTCGATAACGACAACGCACAAGGTGAATATTATTTACCAGATGTTATTCGTATTTTAAAAGAAGATGATGAGATTGTCTCCGCTTATGTGACGCCGAAGTTCGAAGATATGTTAGGTGTAAACGATCGTGTGGCGTTAAGTATGGCAGAGCGTCGTATGCGTCTGCGCATCGCTGAGAAGCATATGCGTAATGGTGTCACGATGTTAAATCCAGAAACGACGATCATTAGTGCAGAGGCTCAAATTGGTCGTGATACGGTCATTTATCCGGGCGTAATTATCGAAGGACGTACAATTATCGGAGAAGATTGTGAAATCGGACCGAATAGTCATATCGTTGAAAGTGAAATTGGGAATCGTACGAAAGTTCATTCATCGGTCGTCTTACAAAGCCGTATCGGTGAACAAACTGCTGTCGGTCCTTATGCACATATTCGTCCCCAATCTAATATTCAAAACGATGTAAAAATTGGTAACTTCGTTGAAGTGAAGAAATCGACAGTCGGAAACGATACGAAAATTTCACATTTAAGTTACATCGGAGATGCTACGATTGGTGAGGAAGTAAACTTAGGCTGTGGTACAATTACAGTGAATTACGACGGTAAAAATAAGTACGAAACAACAATTGGTGATCGTTCATTTATCGGATGCAATACGAATCTCGTAGCTCCTGTCACGGTAGAAAACGACGCCTTCGTTGCAGCCGGTACGACTGTAACGAAAACAGTACCGACGGACGCACTCGCAATCGGTCGCGCTCGTCAAGAGAACAAAGAAGGCTACGTCAGCAAATTAAATCTTAACAAAAACTAGGGGGACCATGATGGCTAACCATTATCCTAACAACAAATTGAAAGTATTTTCTTTAAATTCTAACGAGGCACTCGCACAAGAAGTAGCAGAAGCAATCGGATGTGAATTAGGGAAAGCAACAGTAAACCGTTTTAGCGACGGCGAAGTTCAAATTAGTATTAACGAAAGTATTCGTGGATGCGACGTTTTCATTATTCAGTCGACATCAGAACCAGTTAACGATAACTTAATGGAACTTCTTATTATGACAGATGCAGTACGTCGTGCATCGGCACGTTCGATTAACATCGTCATGCCGTATTACGGTTATGCACGTCAAGACCGTAAAGCACGTTCACGTGAACCGATTACGGCAAAACTCGTTGCAAACTTAATCGAAACGACAGGTGCAGACCGTGTCATCGCAGTTGATTTACATGCTACTCAAATTCAAGGATTTTTCGACATTCCAATCGATCACCTCGTAGCAGAGCCGATTTTAACGGAATATTTCCAAGGGAAAGGACTCGGCGGCGACGATCTCGTCATCGTTTCACCAGACCACGGTGGTGTGACACGTGCTCGTAAAATGGCTGATCGTATGAAATCACCGATTGCCATTATCGATAAACGCCGTCCGAAACCGAACGTAGCCGAAGTGATGAACATCGTAGGTGAAGTAGAAGGTAAAACAGCGATTTTAATTGACGATATTATTGACACAGCGGGTACGATTACAATTGCGGCGGAAGCACTTATTGAAAGTGGTGCTAAAAAAGTGTATGCTTGCTGCACGCACCCTGTTTTATCAGGGCCAGCGATTGAGCGTATCGACAAGTCGTCGATCGAAGAACTCGTGATTACGAATTCTATTGCACTTCCAGAAGAAAAAGAATCTCCAAAAATCAAACAATTGTCGATTGCACCGCTCTTAGCGAATGCGATTGTTCGAGTTTTTGAAGAGAAGTCAGTCAGCACATTATTTGATTGAGATTTTATTGTAAACTCATGTTATAATAGAGTGTAAATTCAAGTATTACATTTTTTGTAGAAAGGTGTTAAACAAATGAAAATTGAAGCAAAAGTAAGAGAAGGTAAGCAACAATCAGTACTTACGGAATTACGCACAGAAGGGTACGTTCCAGCAGTACTTTACGGATTCGAAACAGATAACAAATCTGTAGCAGTAAAAGAGCGCGACGTTATTATGGCAGTTCGCGAAGTAGGTCGTAACGGAGTCATCCAACTTATCGTAGACGGAGAAGAGCATAACGTCGTTCTTCACGACTTCCAAAAAGAAGTATTACGCGACAACTTAACACATATCGATTTCTTAGCAATCGACATGAACAAACCACTCGAAGTAGAAGTATTCGTTCAAACAGTTGGAAAAGCTGCAGGAGAAGCAGAAGGTGGCGTAATCGAACAACCAGTTCGTGAGCTTACACTTTTAGTAAAACCTACAGAAATTCCAGAAACATTCGAAGTAAACGTAGACGCATTAAACATCGGAGATTCAATCTCAGTTGCAGATATTCGTGAAGCATCTGCTTACGAAATCTTAAACGAAGATGAAGACGTACTCGTTGTACTTTCTGCACCACGTTCTGAAGAAGAACTTGAAGCACTCGATGAAGTAGCTGAAGAAGGCGGAGACGCAGAACCAGAAGTAATCGGTGAAGCAGACAAAGAAGAAGAAGCAGAATAATTGAACAATCATTATGCGTACGGAAGATTCCGTACGCATCTTTTCTATAAGGAGAGGTATATGTGAAAGTGATCGTCGGGTTAGGGAACCCAGGAAAGCAGTACGAACAAACACGTCACAATATCGGTTTTCAAGCGATTGAAGCGTTGAAAGATCGTTGGAATGTACACCAGATGCAGACGAAATTTAACGGGGCATATGCGACAGTACACCGACCAGAAGGAAAAGTGATCCTCGTTCAACCGATGACGTACATGAACTTATCGGGAGAATGTGTGCGACCTCTCATCGATTATTTTAACGTGCCAGTCGAAGACGTTATCGTTTTATATGATGATCTCGATTTAGCATTAGGTGAGATGCGTTTACGCTTTAAAGGTGGCGCAGGTGGACATAACGGAATGAAATCACTAATCCAACATCTCGGAACGAATGAATTTAAACGTATCCGTCTCGGTATCGGTCGACCGACGAATCGTCAACCCGTCGTCGATTACGTATTGGCACCTTTTACAGCGACAGAACGTCAAGAAGTGAAAGACGTCATTCAACGTGCAGCCGATGCATGTGAAGCAGCATTAACTGAAGATTTTCAAGATGTGATGAATCGTTTTAATCAATAGAAGTAGCAGTTTGCTTTGGCTTGACGCCAAAGCTTTTTCTGCTTGTACGAAAGGATGAACGGAATGAAAAAATTACAACGATGGATCGAAAATATATTGTACGTCGATACGTTAAAGCCTGCCGAGAACAAACAATATTCCCTTGTCGGTTTAACGAGTAGCGCAAAGGCGATGATGCTCCGTACGTTATATCAGAAGACAAATCGTTCGGTCATCGTACTCGTACCGAATAGTTGGCACGGCCAAAAATTGTACGATGATTTGAGTGCATTTGAACAAGACGTTTATTTATATCCGTCAGAAGAACGTCTCGCTAGTACGTACGCTGCTTCTAGTTATGAATTGCGGGCGGAACGAATGGACGTATTAGAGAAATGGACACGTCAAGAAGCAGGAATTTATATCGTACCTCTTTTTAGTATGTTACAGCCACATACACCGAAATCGATCTGGCAACGAGCGATTCGTACGTTACGTACTGGAGAGGAAATCGACGTCGATGAGTTGTTACGTCACTTCGTTTCACTCGGTTATACGAAACAGCCGATGACGACGATTCCAGGTGAGTTTTCGGTTCGCGGAGGGATTATCGACATTTATCCGATGACAGCGGAGTTACCGGTCCGTATCGAATTATTTGATGTGGAAATTGATTCGATTCGAACATTTTCAGCAGAAGACCAACGAACGATTGATGCGATTGAAGAAGTGCGTATTACACCGACGTATGAAGTGTTGTTTTCTGAATCGATGCACCAACAAATTGTCACAACGAGTAAACGCGCACTGGCCGAGCGTTTATCGAAAATGAGTGACATACCGGCAAAAGAAACGTTACAGCAAACGGTCGGAAGCGAAATCGCAGAATGGTCGGAAGGTATGATACCGACAGGATGGCAAAAGTACGTTCCATACGTTTCAGAACATGTCGTGCCATTACTCGACTATTTCCCGAAAGATGCGTTACTTGCGATTGACGAAATGGTCCGTATCGATGAAGCAGCCGATGTGTTGAAACAAGAAGAAGCAGATTGGTCGCTTCAAATGTTTGAAGAAGGCCGACGAATTGACTCGTCTTCAGTCATTTATCCGATCGAAGACGTCTTCGCACGATGGAACGGTCCATCTTATTACTTCTCTCTTTTCCCGACGAAACGAACGTATGACGTTGAAATCGATATTGCTTGTAAAACCGTGCAACCTTTCTTCGGACAAATGGAATTACTTCAAACGGAAATGACGCGTTGGAAAAATGAGAAGATGAATGTGTTCATCCTCGTTTCGACCGACGAACGGAAACGACAAGTACAATCGATTTTATCAGACTATGGAATGACCGGTACGATCGACGGCGAGCCTTCAACAGACGGTGTACTTTCTATTGTCGATGGTCAATTAACTGAAGGGTTCGAACTCGTAAAAGAACGTGTCGTCATCGTAACAGAAGCCGAACTATTCGCTTCGAAAAAGAGGCGTCCACGTCGTGAGAAAAAATGGTCGAACGCCGAACGGATTAAAAGTTATTCTGAAATTCATCCGGGTGATTATGTCGTCCATATTGAACACGGAATCGGTCTATATGATGGAATCGAAACGTTAGAAATGAGCAATCGTCCGAAAGATTATCTCGTCATTCGTTATCGCGAAGACGATACAGTGTATGTTCCAGTGGATAAAATCGAACTCGTGCAAAAATATGTTGCTTCGAACGATAAAACGCCGAAGTTGCATAAACTTGGCGGTACGGACTGGGCGAAAACGAAACGAAGTGTCACACGGGCGGTACAAGATATTGCAGATGAATTGATGAAGTTATATGCCAAACGTGAATCGGAAAAAGGGTACGCTTTTTCACAAGATGACGACGTTCAACAATCATTTGAAGCGGCGTTTCCATATCCTGAAACGGATGATCAACTGCGCTCGGTTGAAGAAATTAAAGAAGATATGGAGCGCGAACGACCAATGGACCGCCTTCTTTGTGGAGATGTTGGTTACGGCAAAACCGAAGTAGCATTACGCGCTGCGATGAAAGCGATACGAGATGGCAAACAAGTCGCCTTTTTAGTGCCGACGACGATTTTAGCACAACAACATTATGAAACGATCGTCGAACGTTTTGAAAGTTTTCCTGTTGAAGCGGCATTGTTAAATCGATTCCGTACTGCGAAAGAACAAAAAGCGACACTTGAACGATTGAAAGAAGGATCGGTCGATATCGTCGTCGGAACGCATCGTTTATTATCGAAAGACGTTCAATTTAAAGACCTCGGCTTATTGATCGTTGATGAAGAACAACGTTTCGGTGTGACGCATAAAGAAAAAATTAAACAGATGAAAACGAATGTTGACGTATTAACGTTGACAGCTACGCCGATTCCCCGAACCCTTCATATGTCGATGGTCGGTGTACGTGATTTATCGGTAATTGAAACACCTCCGACGAACCGATTCCCTGTCCAAACGTACGTCATGGAACATAGTTGGGGCATTGTAAGAGAAGCAATCGAACGTGAAATGGCACGAGGTGGCCAAGTCTTTTATTTATACAACCGTGTCGACGATATGGAAAAGCAAGTGAACCAAATACAAAAACTCGTACCGGAAGCACGTGTCGGTTACGCGCATGGTCAAATGACAGAAACGGCATTAGAATCCGTCATTTTAGCCTTTTTAGAAGGAGAATACGACGTACTCGTTACGACGACGATTATTGAAACAGGTATCGACATCCCAAATGTTAATACGTTAATCGTTCACGATGCCGATAAAATGGGCTTATCTCAACTGTACCAATTACGTGGACGTGTCGGTCGATCGAACCGTGTAGCGTACAGTTACTTTTTATATGAACGCGATAAAGTGTTAACTGAAGTAGCGGAAAGTCGCTTACAAGCGATTCGAGATTTTACAGAACTCGGCAGCGGCTTTAAAATTGCGATGCGTGATTTGACAATTCGAGGAGCAGGGAATTTGCTCGGAGCTCAACAACACGGCTTTATCGATTCAGTCGGATTCGATCTGTATTCGCAATTGTTAGAAGAAGCGATTCAAGAACGAAAAGAAGGACGCGATGCGACACCGACATTCGAAACAGAAATTCATTTACCGATCCATGCGCATATTCCTGAGACGTACATTGCGGATAATTTGCAAAAAATTCAAATGTATAAACGGATACAAGCGATTCAAAATGAAGAGATGTATCACGATTTAGTCGATGAACTAATTGATCGTTTCGGTGAGTTTCCATACGAAGTGGAATTGTTGTTACGCGTTGCTCGTCTAAAAGCGATAGCGACACGTGCATTGATTGAGTCGATTCGTCAAAAAGGCTCGATCGTGTTGATCAAATTGTCAGCAGAAGGAACGCAGTTGTTAGACGGTCCGACATTTATGAAAGAGACGAAAAGTTACGGGCGTGCACTCGGATTTTCAATGGATGGCGAAACGTTAACGATTACGTTAGATGATCGAAATATCGGTCAAACGACGACATTTGATGCGGTAGAACGTCTCGTCGAATTTATAGAAAAGACGAAAAAAAACTAATATGAAGCCGCGCGAATGGGATATGAAACGAGCGTTACAAGGTACACTGTTATTAACGCTTGCGACGTTTATTGTGAAAGTGTTGTCGGTAGCGTATCGGATTCCGTATCAAAATATCGTCGGGGATGAAGGGTTTTACGTTTATCAACAAGTGTATCCGATTATCGGTATTTTTATGACGTGGACAGCGTACGGATTTTCGGTCGCTTTATCGAAATGGCTCGTTGAAAGTGAAACCGAAGAAGTAAAAGCGGCCCGTTTTCGAATCGGTTTTCTTTATGCGTTGACGTTACTTGCATTACTGGCGCTCTATTTGGCAATGAAAGCACCGTCTATTGCAAAGTGGATGGGAGACGATGCATTAACGCCACTCATCCGAACGACAGCATGGGTCGCGTTACTCGTACCGTTCGTTGCGTCGATGAAAGGGTATTTACAAGCGAATGGTCAATTTCGAACGATCGCCTACTCGAACGTAGCAGAACAATTTGTTCGTGTCGGTCTTATTTTGTTCGGGGCTTCGACTGTTCTTTTATCCAATGCTTCGATTTATACAGCTGGTCAATGGGCTGTATGGGGAAGTGTTGTCGGTAGTGTCGTCGCGATACTTTTACTTTATCGTCCGTTTTTCCGCGAAAAAGGTTCGGTCCGTCGCGTACGCGAACCGTTCGGTAAAAGTGTTATACATTTAACGTTGTACAGTTTAAGTTTTAGTATGAGTGCGCTCATTTTATTGTTATTTCAACTCGTCGATTCGTTTACTCTTGTGAACGGTTTAATCGATAGCGGTCACTCATTTCACGAAGCTATTACGATGAAAGGACAATTTGATCGAGGCCAACCGTTCGTACAAGTCGGTATTTTAGTCGCGACGACGTTTTCTTTATTGTTTGTGCCGTTAATTGCTCGAACACCGCATACAGCATACGAAAAACGACAAGTCGATCGACTTATTCGAAAGACGTTTCATTTCGCTTTCGCATTCGGTGCAGTTGCTACGCTCGGTCTCATTTTAGTATTAAGTGATTTAAACATTTTCTTTTTTAAAGAAAACGTTCAATATGCTGCACTTGCCTTATTTTTATGTCAAATTGTCGCCTTATCGTTCATTTTACCGATGACGGCCATTTTACAAGGAAAAGGGAAGTTACTCGTTCCTTTTTTACTATATGTTGCAAGTTTCATCATCAAATGGAGTACCGCTTCTTTTTTTGCGACGCAGTATGGAACACTCGGTGCGAGCATTGGAAGTAATTTGAGCTTTTTCTTATTAGCCGTTAGTTTGTACGTCTATTTTCGAAAACAATACGCTTTATCACTCCAACTTAAAACATTTACGAAACGATTATTGCTTGCACTGTTTGTCATGATGTGTACGGTCATTTTGACACAACATATATTGTTCGATCCGATTACACGTTTTCATGCGGGAGCGCGCCTTGTCGTAGCAGCAGCGGTCGGAGCCATTACATTTAGTTGGATGATCGTTCGATTGTCGTTATTTGATGTGAAAGATTGGGCGTTGTTACCGAAAGGGCGTTTGATGATGAAATGGCAACTCAATTCAAATCGAAGGAGAAATAAAAAATGAAAAACATTACAGTCGTCGGTCTCGGCGCAGGTGACCTTGACCAAATGTCCGTCGGCGTCTATCGCCGTTTACAACAAGCGTCTGTCGTATATGTGCGGACGCTTGATCACCCTGTATTCGAAGCATTGCACAATACGTGTACGTTTCGAAGTTTTGATGCGATGTATGAAAAAGAAGTAGAACAATTTGAAGACGTATACGGTGATATAGTAGATGCGTTACTTACATTACAAGAAAACGATATTATCTATGCTGTACCGGGTCATCCGCTCGTGGCGGAACAGACTGTACAGCTTTTGATTGAAAAGGAAAAAGAAGGTATAATAACGTTAGATATTATCGGTGGTCAAAGCTTTTTAGATGCACTTTTCACATCACTTCGTCTCGATCCCGTTGAAGGTTTTCAACTCGTCGATCTTTTTACGATGAAAAAAGAAGAGCTGGCCGTCACCCAACACGTTTTCGTTACACAAATTTTCGATGCATTTACAGCATCTGAAGCGAAATTAACGTTAATGGAACGTTACCCAGCAGAACACCGTGTTGCGGTCGTCGTCGGTGCTGGAACGACAGAAGAAACGATCGATTGGATGCCGTTGTATGAATTAGATCGAAAAACATCATTTAGCAACTTAATGACGTTGTACATTCCGCCGATAAAAGATTGGCAACAACGATTAGGGGATTGGGACGTCTTACAACAAATCGTCGCAATACTCCGTTCAGAAGACGGATGCCCATGGGATCGCAAGCAGACCCATTTATCGTTACGTCCTTATTTAATTGAAGAAGCACACGAAGCAGTACAAGCGATAACAGAAGATCGTATAGATGCGATGGAAAATGAACTCGGTGACGTTTTGTTACAAGTGTTTTTGCATAGCCAAATTGGAGAAGAATCGTACACATTTGATTTACGTTCAGTCGTTCGTGCGATTAGTGAAAAAATGATTCGACGTCACCCGCACGTTTTCGAGTCGAAAGAACAATTAACAGACGAACAATTGCGTACACAGTGGCAGTCTATCAAAGAAGAAGAACAAGAAGAAGCGAGTGAAACATCAGTGTTAGACGATGAATATTTAACGATGTCGTCTTTACTTACAGCGTACGGTTATCAAAAAGCAGCTGCAAAAGTCGGGTTTGATTGGCCGACGATTCGTGGTGCGATGCAAAAATTCGATGAAGAGTGGATGGAATTTCGCGAAGAAGTCGTACACGGAACGAAAGCAACACAACTCGACGAATTCGGTGATGTTTTATTTACACTCGTCAACATCGCCCGTTATTTAAAAATTTCACCAGAACTTGCGATGGTTCATGCGAACGAAAAGTTTTATCGCCGATTCACACATGTCGAACGTCGTGCTTTAGAAGGACGCGGCGAGATGACGGCTTATACGTTAGAAGAGCTCGATCAATTTTGGGATGAAGCGAAACGTTTAGAAAAAAAGGAGGGATGATCGTGCGTTTAGATAAATTTTTAAAAGTATCTCGACTTGTAAAACGTCGTACGTTAGCGAAACAAATCGCAGATAGCGGACGTGTTATGATTAACGGATTAGAAAGTAAAGCGTCAACGAAAGTAAAAGTAGGCGATGAACTCGTCATTCGTTTCGGACAATCTATCGTTACAGCGCGTGTAGATGCATTAAAAGATTCAACGAAAAAAGAAGATGCGGCTTCAATGTACACAATTATAAAAGAAGAACGACGACTAGATGAAGACTAAAAAAGAAAAAATAGGGTAGAAGAGTACGTAATCGAAAAAAAGAGAGAAGTAGACGAAAGGAGTGCCCGCATTGAGACGACGAAAAGTAGAACAAATCGATAACGAATATGTTCGCCAACAGAAAAAACAAGAGGCGCGCCGTCGCCAACGAGTACGCCAATTGAAAAAAAGAATGACGGTTTATTTAGTCGGTCTTGTCATTGTCGTTATTGGATTTGCCACTGTTTATATTGGACAAAATAAAAAATATGACGTGATGTTAGCGGAAAAAGCGACGTTAGAAAAGCAGTTAACGGAAGTTGAAAAAGAGCAAGAAAAATTGCAACATCAACTCGAAAAATTAGATGATGATGAATATATTGAAAAATTAGCACGTCAACAATACCTCGTCGGAAAAGAAGGCGAAATTATATTCTCCATTCCTGAAGAAAAAGTAGAACGAGAAAAAAATGAAACGAAGTCGTCGTATTGACAGTGTAGGGGAGTAGGCTATAATGAGAGTAAGGCCTGAACGTTAGGGCGAGGAAAATGTGTTACAAGACTTCTCACGTACAAAAGAAGTCGCTTAAATTTTAAGGAGGAGCATTTTTTTTATGTCAATTGAAGTAGGCAGCAAGTTACAAGGAAAGGTAACAGGGATTACAAATTTCGGAGCATTCGTGAAGTTACCAGACGGCTCAACAGGATTAGTTCACATTAGTGAGATTGCCGATACGTTTGTAAAAGATATTAACGAGTTTTTAGAGATGGACCAAGAAGTTGAAGTGAAAGTATTAAACGTTGAATCAGATGGTAAAATTGGCTTATCTATTCGCCAAGCAAAACCAGAAGAAGAACGTAAACAGCAACAACAGCAACAACAACAACGTCGTCCAAGTGGTGGCGGTGGTGGGCGCACACATAACAAACGTCCAGCTCGTAAACAACCAGATCGACAAGAGAACTTCGAGCAAAAAATGGCACGTTTTATGAAAGATAGCGAAGAGCGCCTTTCAAGTTTAAAACGAGCGACAGAATCTAAACGTGGTGGCCGTGGCTCACGAAGAGGGTAACTTGTTAGCTCAACTCATGCATCAAAAAAATGGCTAGTTTTATGAAGAAGACGAAAAAAGCGATGGACATCTTCGCAAGTGCTCGGATGTCCATCGCTTCTTCTTTTTGTTTCATTATAGTGGCGGAGGGGGTCGAACCCACGACCTTACGGGTATGAACCGTACGCTCTAGCCAGCTGAGCTACGCCGCCACATAAAAGTGTATATATATTTGGAACTGGCGGAGAGAGAGGGATTCGAACCCTCGC
>JASLJC010000038.1 GCA_030152585.1 Savagea sp.
AAGCAAAAGAACAGTTCGGTTTCTTAATGGAAGCATTCGAATACGGAACACCTCCACATGGAGGAATTGCATTTGGACTCGATCGTCTCGTCATGATTTTATCAGGTGCTTCTAATTTACGAGATACGATTGCTTTCCCAAAAACGGCAAGCGCAAGCTGTTTATTAACACATGCACCAGACACAGTTGCAACAGAACAGCTAAAACAATTAAATATTGCTGTGATTGAACAAGAAGAAAACGAAGAATAATCACAACTATTGCGTGATTAAAAAAGCTATGGTACGATAAGTTTAGTCGCAAATCCTGAAGTGTACGTTGAACACATTCAGTTTTGACCTAACATCAATCGTAAGGGAGCTTTACATTTCTATTTGGATGGCACGCCACATCGTGGACGTCAAAAAAGTAGATGCGAGCACCCACCTGCTAACTTGCGGGTTCAAAACGATATTGTTATCAGACGGCACAGTCGGGATTTGCGGTACATAGAACGAAAAAGTCACTAGCGTGATGCTAGTGGCTTTTTATAATGCAAAAAATGAAATGATTCGATAGCTCTGTTTCATTTACGAACATTTGGCTGAAAAATGAAAGAAGTGCAGGAATATGAAGAGTTTGAGGAAAAATTGAAATCAAAATTAAAGAAATGATACAATATAGAAGTAGAACTGTTTGAAGGAAGAAGGGAATTAGTTGAAACATCAATTTTCACGAAATGAATTAATGGTAGGAAAAGAAGGGTTAGAACGTCTAGAACGAACGACGGTTGCAATTATTGGAATCGGTGGCGTCGGTTCTTTTGCAGCTGAAGCGATAGCTCGGTCGGGAGTCGGTCGTATCATTCTTGTCGATAAAGATACTGTAGATATTACGAACGTCAATCGTCAGTTAGTCGCAACATTATCGACGATTGGTCGCAAAAAAGTAGATGTGATGAAAGAACGAATTGACGACATTAACCCGAATTGTGAAGTCATCGATTTACATATGTTTTATACAGATGAAACGGCACATGAATTGTTTCAATATGACATTGACTACGTCGTAGACGCAGCGGACACCGTGCAATATAAAATCGATTTAATTGAACGTTGTCTTTTACAACAAATTCCGATTATTTCAAGTATGGGTGCAGCTAATAAACTTGACCCGACTCGTTTTCAGATTGCAGATATTTCTAAAACACATACAGATCCACTCGCAAAAGTGATTCGTAAAAAATTGAGAGAGCATCGTATTACAAAAGGAGTACCTGTTATTTTTTCAGATGAAAGTCCGGTCGTCATTCAAGAAGAAGTCGTTCAATACGTCGGTGACGAAACATCATCGATTCGTAAAGAAAGTCTACCTCCTTCGTCGAATGCTTTCGTACCATCTGTTGTCGGTTTAATTGCGGCGAGTTGGGTCATTCGACAAATTATCGAAGATTTACCGATTCAACGGATAAAGGATCGAAAATAATATCACATAAGCTTGTCTGAAAACGATAACGTTGATACAATGAAAGTAATTAGGCATTAAATCACACATGTGATGAGAAAAAATAGGCATTTCGTTAGAAAAAAGAACTGAGTTAGCGAGAGGAAGATTACATATGTCGAATGAGTACGAAATTTTACTAGAAAGTGGAACGAATGAGCTAGAAATTATAGAGTTCGAAATGGGATTACACCGCTACGGAATTAACGTGATCAAAGTAAAAGAAATCATTTTACCGATGCCTGTCACTCCGATTCCTCATGCGCATCCAGCGATTGAAGGAATTATTCAATTACGTGGAGAAGTATTACCTGTTATTAATATGGAGAAAGTAATGGGCTTACCTCAAACGTTTGACCACGATCAAGGAAAATATATCGTCGCGATGTTTAATAAACAACACGTCGTTTTTCACGTGCACGATGTAACGCAAATTCACCGGATTTCGTGGGAACAAATTGAAAAACCATCAGATATTTACTCGCAAGATTCGTCACAAGTAATTGGTGTCATTAAACGTGGCGACGATATGTTATTATTGCTAGACTTTGAAAAAATTATTTTAGATATTAACCCAGCCACAGGGATTCATGTTGAACAAGTGAAAAAATTAGGTAGCCGAAAACGATCGGAAAAACATATTGTAATTGCGGAAGATTCACCATTGTTACGTAAATTGTTACACGATACGTTGAACGAAGCAGGATATGGCAACTTAACATTTTTCGAAAACGGTCGCGATGCATTAAATTATTTAGAAAGTATCGTAGAAGAAGACGATCAGTTTGATATTAGAGAAGAAGTACAACTCGTCATTACAGATATTGAAATGCCTCAGATGGATGGACATCATTTAACGAAACGTATTCGCGATAACCAAGCGTTAGCACCTTTACCTGTTATTATTTTCTCATCTTTAATTACGAACGATTTAAAACATAAAGGAGAAAGTGTCGGTGCAGACGATCAAGTAAGTAAGCCAGAAATCGCAGAACTCGTTTTAAAAATCGACCAATATATCGTTTAAATTTAATAAAAAGCACGTAAAGTCCATCAAGGATTTTACGTGCTTTTTTCGCTTTTTCAAATGTCAACGATTTGCGCGTTTTAATCGTTTGTAAATTTTGCCCATCCGAATTTCTTCACCTGCTTCGACAGGTTGATAAAATGTCGCATCCTCTATCGTATCAGGTAAATATTGTTGTTTCGTCCAACCACCGAACGTACCGACAGGTGTATCGTGAGGATAAATATAACCTTCATGTCCGAGTTCAGCTGCTCCTGCATAATGTGTATCTTTTAAATGAGGTGGTACTTCGGCTACTTTGACGTGACGCAATCGGCGCGACGCTCGGTCAATCGCTTTGTAAGCAGAGTTTGATTTTTCAGCGACGGTCATTTCAATGACAGCTTGAGCTAAAGGAATACGGGCTTCAGGCATACCGAGTCGTAAAGCAGCTTCTGTTGCAGCGAGTACGTGTGGACCGATTTCTGGAGAAGCGAGTCCGACGTCTTCATATGCCATGACGAGAAGTCGACGTGTGACGGCTGTTAAGTCGCCATTTTCAAGTAAAGCGGCTAAATAAAAAAGTGCCGCATCCGTATCACTTCCTCGAACAGACTTTTGTAAAGCAGACAATAAATTATAAAAGTGGCTGCCTCCTTTATCCCCGAACGTGCCGACCCGTTTTAAAAGAGATGCGACGGTTTCACTTTGAACGATAATTTTGGCATCTCGTTCATCGCTCGCTTGAACAGCAGATTGTAATACAGTCAATGCTTTTCGTGCGTCACCTCCTACACTCTCAGCAATTATCTGTATATCTTGATCTTCGATTTCGATCGTTTGATGACCAAGTCCTCGTTTTGAATCGGTGAGTGCACGTTGTAAAATTACAGTTAAATGATCAGAGGATAATCGTTCAAGTTGAACGATTGCACCACATCGTGAACGAATCGCAGGATTTACGTCGTGAAAAGGGTTTTCTGTCGTCGCTCCTATTAAAATAATCGACCCATTTTCTACGTGAGGAAGTAATGTATCTTGTTGCAATTTGTTGAATCGATGAATTTCGTCTAAAAATAAAATGACTCGTCCTCGTAAACGTGTTTCAGCGACGATTTCTTGTATGTCGCTTTTTCCAGCTGTTGTCGCATTTAATGGAATAAAATGAATATCGCTCGATCCAGCAATTGCTCGTGCAGTCGACGTTTTACCCACGCCGGGTGGGCCATATAGTAGCATTGAAGGAACTTCTCCTTTTTGAATGAGTGTATATAGTGCACTTTTAGGACCTAATGTATCTTCTTGTCCGACGAGTTCATCTAGCGTTCGTGGACGCATTCGATAAGCAAGTGGGGTATGCATAATGAAACTCCTTTCTTTAAAAACGATTTCTTTAATTGCTAGTCCAAATCAAAGAACTCTCGTATGACTTATGCTATACTATTTGAAGCGAATTGTGAAAAAAGATGAAAGAAGGAATGAGCAATATGACGATCTATCTTGACTATGCAGCGACGGCACCGATGCGACAAGAGGCGCTTGAAGCGTATGTAGAAAGTGCAACGACGACGATTGGAAACCCATCAAGTATTCATGCATACGGTCGAGCAGCACGTCAACAACTCGATCGAGCTCGCCGCCTTTTAAGTACGACGATTCATGCAAAACCGAATGAGATCGTCTTGACATCAGGTGGTACAGAAGCAGATAATTTAGCGATATTCGGGGTGGCGCATGCAAATGAAAAAAAAGGAAATCATTTTATTACGACTGCCATTGAACATCCTGCTGTTTTAAAAGCATTTGAACGATTAGAACGTCAAGGATATGAAGTAACCTATTTACAGCCGGATACAGAGGGACGGATTACGACAGAACAAGTTGAACGAGCATTACGCCCGACGACCGTTCTCGTATCGATTATGTACGGAAACAATGAAGTCGGTACACTACAGCCGATTGAAGAAATTGGTACTTTGTTAGCACCGACTGATGTTTATTTTCATACGGATGCTGTACAAGCGTACGGTGTTGTTCCGATAGATGTAGAGAAATGTCAAATTGATTTGTTATCAACATCAGCACATAAAATCGGTGGTCCGCGCGGCGTCGGTTTTTTGTACGTTCGACAAGGTGTTTTACTTTCTCCGTTTCAAGTCGGTGGAGATCAAGAAAGAAAAAGAAGAGGTGGTACAGAAAATGTACCGAGTGTCGTTTCGTTCGCCCGAGCAGCAGAACTAGCGATGGATGAAATGAACGAAATGACGCACCGATACGATCGTTTTACGAAACAAATGATTCAACGATTAGAAGAAGCGTCGATTGATTATGCGATAAATGCAAGTAAAGCAAATCGATTACCTCATATTTGCAACATAGCATTCGCTCATATCGATGTAGAGTCTTTTCTCGTCCGACTCGATTTAAAAGGTGTCGCAGCATCAAGTGGTTCGGCATGTACAGCAGGCGCGTTAGAACCGTCGCACGTACTCGTAGCAATGTATGGAAAAGAAGATCTGCGTACGCGACAATCGATTCGTTTTAGTTACGGTCCTCAATTAACAGAACAACAAATTCAAGCATTTGGCGACATACTCGTCGAGTTGTTACAATTTTAAAAGGGTGAAATTTATGTATAAAAAAGAAAATGAAAATATTCGTGTCGTTGTCGGAATGAGTGGAGGAGTTGACTCGTCTGTTGCGGCATATTTATTAAAAGAACAAGGATATGACGTCATTGGTGTCTTTATGAAAAATTGGGACGATACCGACGATACCGGATTTTGTACAGCGACTGAAGACTATGAAGACGTCGTAAGTGTATGTAACGATATTGGTATTCCATATTATGCTGTCAATTTTGAAAAAGAATATTGGGACAATGTGTTTGAATATTTTTTAGAAGAATATCGTTCAGGACGTACACCGAATCCGGACGTTATGTGCAATAAAGAAATTAAATTTAAAGCTTTTTTAGACTACGCACTACAATTAGATGCCGATTATATTGCGATGGGTCATTACGCGCGTGTTGAAAAAAGAGAAGACGGTATTGCGATGTTACGTGGAGTAGATACGAATAAAGATCAAACGTACTTTTTAAATCAGCTTACGCAAGAACAATTAAAACGTACGATGTTCCCACTCGGCCATTTACCGAAAAGTGAAGTACGTCGTATTGCAGAAGAACAAGATTTTGTTACAGCGAAGAAAAAAGATTCAACAGGTATTTGTTTCATTGGAGAACGAAATTTCAAAGACTTTTTAGGAGAATATTTACCGTCGCAACCCGGTGAAATGCAAACGATGGACGGACAAGTAATGGGAAAACATGACGGATTGATGTATTATACACTCGGTCAACGTCACGGACTCGGTATCGGTGGTGCAGGAGAGCCATGGTTTGCAATTGGTAAACGATTGGATGAAAATGTTTTACTTGTCGGTCAAGGGTTTCATCATGAAGCACTCTATTCAGATCGACTCATTGCTAACAAAGTAAACTTTATGACACCTCAGACGTTAGGGGATACGTTTACGTGTACAGCGAAGTTCCGATATCGTCAACCTGACACAGAAGTAACGGTGACACGATTAGGAAATGATCAAGTACAAGTCGATTTCGCGCAACCCGTTCGCGCTATCACACCAGGACAAGCAGTCGTCTTTTACGATGGAGAAGAGTGTCTCGGCGGCGCAACGATTGATACTGTATGGAAAAATGGCAAACAATTAGACTATGTAGGGTGATGACATGAATTACAATGAATTAGGTGCAAAAGCGTTACAACAACAACGAACAGAAGAAGCGATTGAAGCATTTATGAAAGCAATCGAAAAGAATCCGAAAGATCCAAGTGGCTATATTAACCTCGGCAACATCTTTGCAGCTGTGGACGATTTAGAACGTGCCGAAACGTTTTTCCAACAAGCGATAGCATTAGATGAAGAAGCAGCAACGGGATATTATAGTTTAGCTAACGTTTATTATAATAATGGGCGCTTTGAAGAAGCGGCAACGTTGTACGAAAAAGCAATTCAAAAAGGTTTAGAAGATGCAGATGCGTTTTATATGTTAGCTAAAAGTCTCGAACATCAAGCGAAAGAAATACTTGCTTTACCTTATGCTCAGCGCGCAGCGGAACTTGCGAAAGATGATACGCAAATTCAATTAACGTATGCAATTTTACTAGCGAAAGTAGAAGCATTTGAAGAAGCGCGCACGATATTAGAGCAATTGATTCGAATCGATGAAAATGCAGATGCACATTACAATTTAGGTATGATTTTTGCTGTGTCCACTGACGATGTCGAACGTGCTTTATATCACTTAGAGCGTGCTTATACGTTAAATCCTGACCATATGCAAGCGAGAGAAGTACACGTTATGATTACGGAAGGATTAAAACAGAAAGGAGAGTAATCGATGACAGACCGAACAGATCAGCCGTATGTCGTCATACGTCCTGTAGTGAAAATTTTTCATAATGCATCGAATATGTTCACCATTATGAAAGGTCGATTAAAAGAGACGAATACCGAATTTAAAGAAAAAGAAATGATTATTACAGGCAATTTTCCATTACTCGACACAGAGGTCGATTATCGGTTGTTCGGTCGTCTCGTTACCCACCCGAAGTACGGTAAACAATGGCAAGTCGAATCGTTCGAAAAAGAATTACCATCGACGAAAGAAGGCGTTATTCATTACTTATCGAGCGATTTATTTCCCGGTATAGGAAAGAAAACAGCAGAAAATGTCGTGAACAAGTTAGGAAATGACGCAATCGGTCGAATTATTGAAAATCCTGCTGTATTAGATGGGATTTCAGGAGTGACAAGTAAAAGAAAAGAAACGATCGTTGCGGTCTTACAAGAAAATTTAGGACTTGAGCGAACACTCATTCAACTTTCGGCTTGGGGATTCGGTCCAAAAATTGCGATGCGGATTTATCAGAAATATGAAGAAGAGACAGTCGACCGTTTAAAAGAAAATCCGTATCGTTTAATCGAAGACATATCAGGTATCGGTTTTCAACGAGCAGATGATTTAGGACGTCAACTCGGAATCGAACCGACGAGTATCGAACGGATTCGTGCGGCGATTTTACACGTGATCGATGAAACTGTGCAACGAGAAGGTCATATTTATACGTTATGGCCACTCGTAAAAGAAGAAGCAAAACAGTTGTTAGAAAAAACATCATCTGTCACGATTGCATACGATGATTTAGATACAGCACTTGCTACAGCTATTGTAGGAGAAATGCTCGTGCAAGAAGAAGACCGTCTTTACTTACCTTCATTGTATTACTCAGAAGTCGGGGCAGTAGAAGTACTCGAAAAATTGTTAGACACACCACAAGGAGAGAAGTTCCCACTGGCGGAATTAAAACGTGCAATCGGTCTTGTAGAAGATGAATTAGATGTAACGTATGCACCGACACAAGTTGAAGCGATTGAGCGTGCGATGAATGAACCGATGATGATTTTAACCGGAGGACCAGGGACAGGGAAAACGACTGTTATTCGAGGAATTGTAGAAACGTATCGAGAATTACATGGGATTTCACTCGATCCAGCAGATTATGACGGAGAAGAACAAACATTTCCAATTGCACTCGCTGCTCCAACGGGTCGAGCAGCGAAACGAATGGCAGAATCGACGAATTTACCAGCGATGACAATTCACCGTTTGCTCGGATTTACCGGTGAAGACGATGAAGATGATTTCGATAGTCATGATATTGAAGCACGTCTTGTCATTATTGATGAAATGTCAATGGTCGATACGTGGTTATTTTATCAATTAATGAAAGCTATACCGATCGAAAGCCAAGTTATTTTCGTCGGAGACGATGATCAACTTCCTTCTGTCGGGCCTGGTCAAGTGTTAGCCGACTTGCTTCGTTCTAAAAAAATTCCGACAGTGAAATTAACGGACGTTTATCGTCAAAGTGAAGGTTCTTCTATCGTTGGACTTGCGCATGAAATGAAAAGCGGTACATTACAAACAGACATTACGAAAAAAGAAAGCGACCGTTCATTCATTTTGGCGCATGACGAACATGTCGTCGATGTTGTAGAACAAGTCGTTACACGAGCTGTTGAAAAAGGATTTTCGATACATGACATTCAAGTGCTCGTACCGATGTATCGCGGACCTGCTGGTATCGATGCGGTGAATGAACGGATACAAGAACGTTTAAATCCACCGATGCCTGGTCGGAAAGAAATTCAGTACGGCGATACGACGTATCGTGTAGGAGATAAAGTGTTACAATTAGTCAATCAGCCAGAATCGAATGTTTTCAACGGAGATATGGGCGAAGTCGTTGCGATTTTCACACCGAATGAAAATACAGAGAAAAAACACCTCGTCGTCGTCGACTTTGACGGTATTGAAGTAACGTATGAGCGTCAAGATTTGCATCAAATTACGTTAGCATACTGTTGTTCTATTCATAAAGCGCAAGGGAGCGAATTCCCAATGGTCATTATGCCAGTCGTTCGTAGTTATTATCATATGTTACGTCGAAATTTACTATATACGGGCATTACGCGTGCGAGTCGATTTTTAATATTGTGTGGTGACCCTTCGAAATTTGAAGAAGGGATGCATCGAACAGATGATACGCGACGACAAACGACACTCGCCTCTCGCCTGACAAAAACGTTACCTGCGGCATCATCTTTACTAGAGGAACGAAAAAGTACAGACCAAAGTGAAACGTTACGTATTCAATCTCATGAATCTTTAACCGCTGAAACGATTTTTCAAATAGATCCTATGATTGGTGTCGGTAACATTACACCGTATGATTTTATGCCGAAGAAGAACGATTGACAGACGTCTATCAATCTTCTATACTTTGGTTAACTTAATATTTGCACCGTTGAAAGAACGAGTAGGATATGGTCATTGCACAGAGAGAGATGAAAGGTGAGACATCTTCTTTGGTCGTATCTGAACGCTACTCTGGAGGTTGCAACGCATACGCCGGCGTGACGTGCGTCTCAAGGTCTATCATAAGATAGATAAATGAGGGTGGTACCACGAATATAAATCTTCGTCCCTTTTACTAGGGGTGAAGATTTTTTTAATGGAGGAAAATAAAATGAAACAATTAACAGCAGCACAAATTCGACAACTATTTTTAGATTTTTTCAAATCGAAAGATCATGCAATTGAGCCAAGTGCTCCACTCGTTCCTATTGATGATCCGACATTACTATGGATTAACAGTGGAGTGGCGACGTTAAAAAAATATTTTGACGGTCGTGTAACACCGGACAACCCACGAATTACGAATGCTCAAAAATCAATCCGTACGAACGATATCGAAAACGTAGGTCGTACAGCGCGTCACCATACATTTTTCGAAATGCTTGGAAACTTCTCAATCGGTGATTACTTTAAAGAAGAAGCAATTGAATATGCGTGGGAGTTTTTAACAAGTCCTGATTGGATGGCGTTTGATCCAGAAAAACTTTACATTACAGTTCATCCAGAAGATGAAGATGCTTACAACATTTGGATAAATAAAATTGGACTCAGACCCGATCGTATTACACGGTTAGAAGGAAACTTTTGGGATATTGGAGAAGGTCCAAGTGGTCCCAACTCTGAAATTTTCTACGATCGCGGTGAAGCATACGGAGACGATTTTTCAGACCCTGAACTTTACCCAGGAGGAGAAAATGAACGTTATTTAGAGATTTGGAACCTCGTTTTCTCAGAATTCAATCATAATCCAGACGGTACGTATACACCGTTACCGAAACAAAATATCGATACAGGAATGGGATTGGAACGTATTGCATCGGTCGTACAAAATACGAAAACGAACTTTGAAACAGATTTATTTATGCCGATTATTCAAGAAGTAGAAAAAATGTCAGGTGTATCTTACGGAACATCTGATGAAAAAGATACAGCGTTTAAAGTCATTGCTGATCACGTTCGTACAGTTGCATTTGCAATCGGAGATGGCGCATTACCTTCAAACGAAGGACGTGGTTATGTATTACGTCGCTTATTACGCCGAGCAGTTCGTTTTGCTAAACAAATTGAATTGCATGAACCGTTTATGTACAAACTCGTACCGACAGTAGGTGCAATAATGGAAGACTTTTATCCGGAAGTAATAGAAAAAGAAGCGTTTATTCAAAAGGTAATGAAAAATGAAGAAGAACGATTCCATGAAACACTACATGACGGTTTAGCATTATTAGAAGAAATGTTACAAGAAGCGAAACGTTCTACACAACCTGTCCTAAAAGGAAAAGATGCTTTCCTTCTTTACGATACGTACGGTTTCCCATATGAATTAACAGAAGAATATGCAGAAGAAGAAAATGTAACTGTTGACCGAGAAGGATTCGACGAAGCGATGGAACAACAGCGAACACGCGCACGTGCTGCACGTGAAGATACAGGTTCTATGCATGTTCAATCTGCTGTACTTCACGAGTTAACAGAAGCAAGTGAATTCGTCGGATATGATACGTTTACGTTAGAAGCGAAAATTGTTGCAATGATCCAAGATGGTCAACGTATTGAACGTACAACAGTAGGAGAAGAAGTTCAAATTTTACTCGACCGTACACCGTTTTATGCAGAAAGTGGAGGACAAATTGCAGATAAAGGAACAATCGTAAACGAAAATGGTCATGCCGTAATGCAAGATGTACAAAAAGCGCCGCACGGCCAACATTTACACCGTGTCCTTTTAAAAGAAGGCACATTAACTGTCGGAGATATGGTAACCGCTCAAGTAGATGAAGAAGCGCGACTCGCAACGATTAAAAATCATACCGCGACGCATTTACTTCACCAAGCTTTAAAAGACGTATTAGGAGATCACGTAAATCAAGCAGGTTCATACGTCGGACCGGATCGTTTACGTTTTGACTTCTCGCATTTCGGCCAAGTAACAGACGAAGAGTTGCAACGAGTTGAACGTCTCGTCAACGAACAAATATGGAAGACGACACAAGTCCGAACAGCTTACCATTCACTTGACGAAGCAAAACAGATGGGAGCGATGGCACTTTTCGGTGAGAAATATGGCGATACAGTGCGCGTCGTAACAGTTGGCGATTATTCTATGGAACTTTGTGGAGGGTGTCACGTCCATAATACAGCAGAGATCGGCTCGTTCTTCATTGAATCAGAAAGCGGAATCGGAGCAGGAACGCGACGTATCGAAGCCGTTACAGGTAAATTAGCATATATGCATGCCAAACGTTTCGAAGAGACATTAGAAACGATTCAACAAACAGTAAAAGCAAATGCGACGAACGTTGTGAAAAAAGTAGAACAAACGTTAGAACGTGTGAAAACGTTAGAAAAAGAAAATGAATCACTGATGGCGAAGCTTGGCAATGCGCAATTAGATGATTTATGGAATAATGCACGTGAAGTGAATGGTATTACAGTCCTTGCTGCTAAAGTAGAAGCAAAAGATAATGGTGCACTTCGCGGTATGATTGACGAAGCGAAACAAAAATATGATGAAGTTGTCGTCGTATTTGGTGCAACAGACGGTAAAAAAGTCATGTTAGCAGCAGGTGTATCTCAATCGTTAACTGATCGTTATCGTGCGGGAGATGTACTCAATCATGTCGCAACACAATGCGACGGACGTGGTGGAGGACGTCCTGGTATGGCAATGGGTGGTGCAAAAGATCCATCTAAATTAGACGAAGCACTTGAAAGTGTTTATGAATATGTCAAAACAGTTTAATTGATAGGGAAAATCGGGTATACTACTAGTTATAAACGAATCCGATCGATGAAGTGAAGATTGGAAAGCGGGGTGTCGAGTATGGATTCACACGACAAAACGATGAAATTTAGTTTTTCGGACGATTTACCGGGAAACGAAGTCGAAGAAGTCATGCTTCATGTATACAAAGCATTAAATGAAAAAGGGTATAACCCGATTAACCAAATTGTCGGTTATCTTTTATCGGGCGATCCTGCTTATATTCCACGTCACGAAGACGCACGGAATTTAATGAGGAAATTAGAGCGCGATGAAATTATCGAAGAGCTCGTTAAATTTTATATTCGCGAACACGGAGGCAAATAATAGTGAGAACGATGGGACTAGACGTCGGTACGAAAACAGTTGGTGTAGCAATGAGTGATCCGTTCGGATGGACTGCACAAGGAATTGAGACGATCGACGTCGATGTCGAAGAAGGAGATTTCGGTCTCGATCGAATTGAACAACTCGTGAAACAACACGAAGTATCACGCTTTGTCGTCGGATACCCAAAAAATATGAACAATACAATCGGCCCGCGAGGTGAAGCGAGTGCGGCTTATGCAGAAATGTTAAAAGAACGATTTCATTTACCGGTGGAATTATGGGATGAACGTCTTTCGACAGTCGCTGCAGAACGAACGTTACTCGAAGCAGATGTGAGCCGTAAAAAAAGAGCAAAAGTAATTGACAAGATGGCAGCTGTTATGATTTTGCAAGGCTATCTTGATTTTAAAAATTAGAAGGTGAACAGATGAATCACGGAGAAGAAACAATGACAATCATTAATGAAGAAGGACAAGAAGTAGAATGTCAAGTGTTGTTAACATTTGACTCACCAGAACCAAAATACGATCGTTCATACGTTGTATTTCATGAAGTAGATGCAGAAGATGAAGATGGTATCGTTGAAATTCAAGCATTAGCCTTTCGTCCGAACGAAGATGGCGACGGAGGAGCTTTACTTCCAATCGAAACGGAAGAAGAGTGGGATATGGTAGAAGAAGTCATCGGCGCCTTCATTGCAGAAGATGAAGATACACAATTTCTCGTAGAAGAAGAATAATTGAAAAGAAAAGCGGAACGGTTCATCCGTTCCGCTTTTATATATGAGGAGGCGAATTATGGACACATCACGTATTGAACAAGAAAAAAAGAGAGCAGCTTATGTTAGAAAATCAGTATTGAAAATTACACTTATTGTATTAGGTACGATTTTTTTAATCGGTTTAATCGGATTTTTATATGTCAGTAGTGCATTAAAACCATATGATAAAAAAGATGAAAC
>JASLJC010000040.1 GCA_030152585.1 Savagea sp.
AGCTATTTTTTCCGCGGTAAGGCAACTTTACGAGAGCATCGTCCACAAAGGTTTAGTGAATATAAACCATACTATGCCCTCGTTTTCTTTTTGTCTCGTACAGGTTTGAGAATCAGTGAAGCACTTGCTTTACGTTGGAGTGATATTCAAGGTAATCGAGTCAACATAAACAAACAAATCAGTAGAGATAACAATAACAATGCAAATTTAACGTCTCTAAAGACACCTGCAAGTTATCGAAATATCGAAATTGATGAAGTTACAATAGAAATGCTTCATTGGTTCAAAAAGGTTCAAAATCGTTGTATTCAGAAGCACGATAAACTCGTTCGGCACCCTGATGTAATTATTTTTCAAACATACAATAGGAATTATATGACACCTTCTACCGTTCGAGAGATGCTACAAAAATATTGCCTACAAGCAGGTGTTGAGTATAAAGGCACTCATGCATTTCGACATACACACGCTGTTTTATCACTTGAAGCAGGAGCTGATTTATTATTTGTTAGCAAAAGGCTCGGTCATGGAACGATTCAAACTACTGCAGACACATACTTAGATATTACTCCTATTTACGAATCCCATGAACTCGAAAAAATCACAAAATTTTTAAATTCCGAGGAAGAAAATGAAGATGATACTAGCAGGTTTTAGTGCGATTTATTTGGCACGGAAAGACTTTTACATAAAAATACCCTTGTCACAAACGTTGTTGTGACAAGGGTATTAAGCTATTAACCGATTGAACCTTCCATCTCGAAACGGATGAGGCGGTTCATTTCTACTGCATACTCCATCGGTAATTCTTTTGTGAATGGTTCAATGAAGCCCATGACGATCATTTCTGTCGCGTCGAGTTCAGAAATACCACGGCTCATTAAGTAGAAGAGCTGTTCTTCTGATACTTTTGAAACTTTCGCTTCGTGCTCGAGTGAAATGTTATCGTTCATAATTTCGTTATATGGAATCGTATCAGATGTTGACTTATCATCCATGATGAGTGTGTCACATTCAATGTTCGCACGTGCACCTGTTGCGCGACGTCCGAAACGAACGATTCCGCGGTACGTTACTTTTCCACCGTGTTGTGCAATCGATTTCGATACGATTGTAGACGATGTGTTCGGTGCTAAGTGAATCATTTTTGAACCTGCATCTTGATGTTGTCCTGCTCCTGCAACCGCAATCGATAACGTCATACCACGTGCACCTTCTCCACGTAAAATGACCGCTGGATATTTCATCGTTAATTTTGATCCGATGTTTCCGTCGATCCATTCCATCGTAGCGTTTGCATCACAGACGGCACGTTTCGTCACTAAGTTGTAGACGTTGTTTGCCCAGTTTTGAATCGTCGTATAACGACAATACGCATTATCTTTTACGATAATTTCAACGACAGCTGAGTGAAGAGAGTTCGTCGTAAAGACTGGTGCTGTACAACCTTCTACGTAGTGTACGCTTGCGCCTTCATCTACAATAATCATCGTACGTTCGAATTGCCCCATATTTTCTGAGTTAATACGGAAATACGCTTGAAGTGGTGTGTCAACTTTGACACCTGGTGGAACGTAAATGAATGATCCACCTGACCAAACTGCTCCGTTTAATGCTGCGAATTTGTTATCCGTATTCGGAATTACCGTTCCCCAATGCTCTTTGAAAAGTTCTTCGTTTTCGCGAAGTGCTGAGTCTGTATCTTTGAAGACGATTCCTAAATCTTCTAAGTCTTCTTTCATATTATGGTAAACGACTTCTGATTCATACTGCGCTGAAACACCTGCAAGATATTTTTGTTCTGCTTCTGGAATACCGAGCTTATCAAACGTACGTTTAATTTCTTCCGGTACTTCATCCCATGAACGTTCTGTCGCTTCAGACGGTTTTACGTAATACGTAATCTCGTCGAAGTTCAACGCATTTAAGTCACCACCCCATTGCGGCATCGGTTTTGAATAGAAAATTTCTAATGATTTTAAACGATAGTCTAACATCCATTGTGGTTCGTTCTTCATCGATGAAATTTCTTCCACGATTTCACGAGTAAGTCCTCGTTCCGAACGGAAAACAGATACGTCTCCGTCATGGAATCCGTATTTATAATCACCAATCTCTGGGATATTGTTCGTCATCATATTTCCTCCGTTCTTATGATTCTTTCTTCGTTTCTTCTACACCTTGTTCCATCGCTTTCCAAGCGAGCGTCGCACATTTAATACGTGCGGGGAACTTGGCAACTCCTGACAATGCTTCAATATCTTCAAACTCGATATCTTCATCAACATCGTTCCCGAGCATCATTTCTGAAAATGCTTCAGCATAACGAACGGCTTCATCGATATGCATCCCTTTAATTCGTTGCGTCATCATCGAAGCAGATGCCATCGAAATCGAACAGCCTTCACCTTCGAATTTTGCTTCTTGCACGATATCGTCTTCAATACGCATCGTTAAGTGGATAACATCTCCACACGTCGGGTTGTTCATATCAACCGTTACGTTATTTGATTCGAGTACCCCTTTATTACGTGGGCTTTTGTAATGATCCATAATGACCGAACGATATAGTTGATCTAATTTATCAAAACTCATCGCCAAAATACTCCTTTGCCATCCGGAGTCCGTCGACTAGTTTGTCAATTTCGTCCTTCGTGTTATATAAATAAAAGCTTGCACGTGCCGTTGCCGAGACGTCTAACCATTTCATTAATGGTTGTGCACAATGGTGACCTGCACGAATCGCGATACCGTTCATATCCAATACTGTTGCTAAATCGTGTGGGTGAACACCATCGATATTAAACGTCACGAGACCTGCCCGTTTTTCTGCTTCTTTCGGTCCGTAAATTTCGACACCTTCGATTTTATTCATTTCGTCCATTGCGTAACGGACGAGCTCTTGTTCGTGGTGTGCAATTTTTTCTAAACCGATATTTTGTAAAAAGTCAATCGCTGCTCCTAAACCGACAGCTCCGGCAATAATCGGCGTACCTCCTTCAAACTTCGCTGGAAGGTCTGCCCATGTTGAATCGTATAAATGAACGAAATTAATCATTTCGCCTCCGAATTCAACCGGCTCCATCTCTTCAAGTAACGCTTTTTTTCCATAAAGAACACCGATACCGGTAGGGCCTGCCATTTTATGACCTGAAAATGCTAAAAAGTCACAATCTAAAGCTTGAACGTCGATTGGAATGTGCGGTGCTGCTTGTGCAGCATCTACGACCATAACCGCTCCGTGAGCATGTGCAATTTCTGTAATTTCTTTGATCGGGTTAATCGTTCCGAGTACGTTCGATGCATACGTCATCGCGACAATCTTCGTGCGATTCGTAATCGTTTGACGGACTTTTTCTAACGATAATGTACCATCTTCTTCTAAATCGATATACTTCAACGTCGCACCTGTCTCTTTCGCTACTTGTTGCCACGGAATAATATTCGAATGATGTTCCATATACGTAATGACGATTTCATCGCCTTCTTTGACGAAATCGCGTCCGTAACTGGCAGCGACGAGATTTAAAGAGGCTGTCGTACCTCGTGTAAATATAATTTCTTCAATGTGCTCAGCGTTAATGAATTGGCGTACTTTTTCACGCGCCCCTTCGTAATCGTCTGTTGCACGATTCCCGAGGGTATGTACCCCTCGGTGAACGTTAGAGTTGTTGTGCAAATAATAATTGGAAATCGCATCAATTACTTGTACCGGCGTTTGGCTTGTAGCGGCACTATCTAAATAGACGAGCGGATGTTCATTCACTTCTTGGTCTAAAATTGGAAATTGTTTGCGGATCTCTTGATTTATCATTACAGCACTTTCCTTTCGATAACCTCCGTTAATTGCTCCTTCACTTGTTCGATTGGAAGCTGATCAACGACTGGATTTAAAAATCCATGGATGACGAGACGTTCGGCATTTTCTTGCGTAATTCCACGGCTCATTAAATAGTAAAGCTGTAACGGATCGACGCGTCCAACAGAAGCTGCGTGGCCTGCTGTAACGTCATTTTCATCGATTAAAAGCATCGGGTTTGCATCACCACGTGCTTGTTCACTTAACATTAAAATACGTGATTCTTGTTCAGCGTTTGAACGTGTCGCACCTTTTTTAATCCGACCAATTCCGTTAAAGATTGCTGTTGCTTTCTCTTTCATTACACCGTGTTTTAAAATAAATGCATCCGTATCTAATCCGTGGTGAACGATATCTGTCGTGAAGTTTTGTTTTTGATCGCCACGACCGACTGTTACCATCTTGAAGTCACTTGATGAATTATTTCCAACTAAATGTGTAATGTTTTCAACGATTGAATTCGAATCGTTCATTGAACCGATTGCCCATTCAATACGAGCATCGCGACCTGTCATTCCACGACGACTTGTAAAGTTCGTAAACCCTTTTGACAATACATCTACCGCACCGAAGACGACTTTTGCATTATCTTGCGCAAGTACTTCTGAAACGATGTTTGCTTGTCCGTTCGCTTCTTCTACTGTAGATAAGTAGTTTTCTACGTACGTAATCGAGCTACTTTCTTCCGCTACGACGAGCGTATGGTTGAAGAGTGAAACGTCTGCGTCGTCATGAATGTACAACACTTGCACAGGCTGTTCAACGACTACATTACGCGGTACGTATACGAATACGCCTCCGTTCATTAATGCAGCGTGAAGTGCTGTTAAGCGATGTTCGTTCACTTTTACGCCATCTGTCATGTAATATTTTTTCACGAGGGCTGCATGTTCGCGCGTCGCTGTGAAAATATCCGTTACAATCACACCTTGCTCTTGTAATTGTGGTGATAACGATACGTATGCTGGCGTATTGTTATGTTGCACATAAATGTTTTGTTGTTGTTCGACATCTACGAGTAATTTCGCTTCTTCTGGTAACTCATCTAATGACGCATATACCGTACTCTCTGTCGCGTGTTGCGGAAATGAGAAGAAATCCCATTTTGCAATATTCGTTTTATCAGGAGTAGGCATTGCAATCTTTTCGAGTTGACCGAGTGCATCGGCACGGAAATCAGCCATCCAGTCGGCTTCCTTCATTTTCTCAGAGAAAGTGCGGACGTCTCCTTCGGTCAATGTTACGTTGTTTTGAACCGTCATCGTCAATCGTCCCCTTTCTTATTGTTCTTCTCCGACTTTTTCGTTTTCAATTCCGAGCTCTTCTTTGATCCAGTCGTACCCTTGTGCTTCTAACTTTTTCGCAAGTTCTGGTCCACCTGATTTTACGACGCGACCTTGCATCATCACGTGTACGTGGTCAGGTTCGATGTAATTTAATAAACGTTGGTAGTGCGTAATCATAATTGCTCCGAATCCTTCTCCACGCATTTCGTTAATCCCTTTTGATACAACTTTTAATGCGTCAATATCAAGACCTGAGTCAATTTCGTCTAAAATTGCAAATTTCGGCTCAATCATCATCATTTGTAAAATTTCGTTACGTTTTTTCTCTCCGCCTGAGAAACCTTCGTTTAAATAACGAGTAGCCATCGCTTCATCCATCTCTAAGAAATTCATCGTTTTGTCGAGTTGTTTAATAAATTTCATTAAAGGAATTTCATCGCCTTCTTCACGACGTGCATTAATTGCTGTACGTAAGAAATCTGCATTCGTTACACCTGTTACTTCGCTCGGATATTGCATTGCGAGGAATAATCCTGCTTTTGCACGTTCGTCGACTTCCATCGCAAGAACATCTTCGCCGTCTAATGTAATCGTTCCTGACGTTACTTCGTAGCTCGGGTGTCCCATAATTGCTGATGCGAGTGTCGATTTACCTGTTCCGTTCGGTCCCATAATTGCGTGAATCTCGTTCGTATTCACTGTAAGATCTAATCCTTTTAAAATCTCTTTCCCTTCAATCGAAACGTGAAGGTCTTTCACTTCCAAAGTTGCCATTATAATACCTCCAATTAATCTCATCCACATGAGTGTTTTACATTCTTATTTTATCATCATTCTAATCCTAACCTATTCTGCGAACGGTTGCAAATCATTGAGAATCTTTTACAGTTCGCATGTAAGAAGTACGTAGAATTAAGGGTTGGTGGCCAATCACTCTACTTATTTCATCATTCAATTATCAATTACTGTTTACATAATGATAATCAATAGGTCGAAATCGAATGAAAACGAAAATGACAATATGACAAATTATAAAATCCCTCGAACGACTAACGCTCGAGGGATTTGTTCGTTCTGTTTTACATTGTCCTCTTCGTGATCATTCATTGTGTCTATTTTACGACGAATGATAAAGACAATCAAACAGACTGCTTATTCGTTTTGTTTGCAACGGCATCTACCATGACCGCAATCGCTCCGTCTCCAGTAACGTTCGTTGCTGTTCCAAAACTATCTTGTGCCATATACAGTGCAATCATTAATGCAACCATCTCTTCACTGAAACCAAGCATCGATGTAAGAAGACCTGTTGCAGCAAATACTGCTCCACCCGGCACACCTGGTGCAGCAATCATCATAATGCCCAGCATTAAAATGAATGGGAAAAAGAGACCGAAACTAAACGGCATCCCATTTAATAACATGACACCGATCGAACAAGATACGAGTGTAATCGTACTTCCCGATAAATGAATATTTGCAAATAACGGTATCGTAAATCCGACAACTCGTTCTGACGCACCGGTTTGACGTGCTTGTTGCAGCGTCACTGGAATAGCCGCTGCAGAAGATTGCGTACCGAGTGCTGTAAAGTAAGCAGGTGCCATCGTTTTCATTAACTGAAGTGGACTTTTTTTCGCCATCGCTCCTGCTGTCGTATACTGAATCGTCAGCATCGTAAAATGAAGTACGATAATCATAACGAACACGAGCGCAAAGATTGATAATACACGTGCTGCTTGTCCACTATACGTTAAATTTAAGAAAATACCGAAAATGTGTAACGGTAAAAAAGGAATAATCGCATGTGTAATTACTTTTTCTACAATCGCTTTTAAATCATCGAAAAAGCGCGACATCGTCTCACTTCCAATAGCCGCCATCCCGATTCCGAGGACGAATGCTAAAATTAAAGCAGTCAAGACGCCCATTAATGGTTCAATCTCTAAATCGATATATCCTTTTAATGCGTCACGTCCACCCGAGACATTGGCATCGTTTACCGTATTCATTAACGTCGGTAAAAGATTGGATGCGACGAGATATGCCATCACACCAGCAAAAATTGTTGAAGCATATGCAAACAAAGTCGCCACACCTAACAATTTCCCAGACCCTTTTCCTAACTTCGCAATACCCGGAGCGATAAATCCTAATATAATAAGCGGTACGATAAATCCTAAAAATCCGCCGAAAACGTGGTTAAACGTCGCCATTAAACGAACGAATACCGTCGTTCCTTTTTCTGTCACCATCGGTAAAGACATACCAATAATGACTGCTAGCCCAATTGCAATTAATATTTGCCAAATGAGGCCTAATCTTCGTTTCATTCCAAAAACTCCTATTCTTCTTTCATAAACTGTTCTAACAAGTGTGCTACATTACGAAATGCGTAAATTTTATGCTGCACTTCGCCTTTTTTCTGAATGAGTAGGCACGGCACACTCTCAATTTCGTACGCTACTGCTAACTCAGGTAAATAGTTCAAATCCGCTTCACCAATCGGTACATCAGGTAAAACTTGACGTACGACTGTTACCATTTGAGATGCCACTTGACACGTACCACACATCGGTGCATATAAATACAATGCTGATACCTCATCATGAGAAAGTGACTCATTCCATCGTTCTAACGTCCAGTCCGAATCGGCCATGATTGTCCGCCTCCTTTCGTTTGAAAACGTACTTCTTTTAAAAGTTGACGTACAATAGATAGTGGCAATTGTTCGACTTCAATAAAAGGTTCAGGTACGTGTAAATGCGTCATATCAAACCACAATTCATCACATTGCAAACGTAAACGGTCACCCGTATGATCACGGTCGAAAAATGTAAAGAGGTGACTTTCTTCATAAGGGACGAGTAACTCTTCCAAATCGTACGCACTCATCGTCCCGTACGTACAAAGGATTACCACCGGTTCATCGAGTACAAGTTGTACACGACGTTTATCATTTTTCCCTTCTACTACGATTACTTTATCTATGATGAAGCTCTCCTTTCTATTCGTCAACCCCTAAAATACAATGTCTTTGACAAAAAGACATTTTGTCAACGTTTTACGTCTATTATCGGAGTTGCGCTACAATTTTCAAAAATAAATCAAAAGAAAAACCAGCCGATTGAAATGGCTGGTCGCATCGGATTATAAGCCCGCTGTTAATTCATCGTATTGTTGTGCTGTTAATAATTCCGTCGGTTGTTCTGTTGCTTCTACGACGATCATCCATGCTTTTTCGTACGGCGACTCATTTACAAATGATGGGTTATCTTCGAGCGCTTCGTTTACTTCAACGACTTTCCCTGTCACCGGTGCATAAATTTCGGATACCGTTTTTACCGACTCTACACTTCCAAACGGTTCACCTTTCGTAACGACGTCACCGACTTCTGGTAGTTCAACGAAAACGATATCTCCTAATTCTGACTGTGAAAAAGCAGTCATTCCGATACGAAACTTACCGTCGACTTCTTCAACCCACTCGTGGTCTTTTGAAAATTTGAAATTTACTGGTGTGCTCACAAAAACCCCTCCTATTAATCAATTATATCCATTTTGCCATATGTTGTATCGAAACACAAGACGCCGACTATCCCCAAACGTCTTCGTACATTTCTTCTTTAAAACCGATTGTGACACGATCTGCTTTCACAGCAATCGGTCGTTTAATTAACATACCGTCTGAAGCAAGTAATGCAAGACGCTCTTCGTCTGTTAACGTCTCATACTTTTCTTTCAAACCGAGTTCACGATATACTTTTCCTCTCGTATTGAAAAAACTTTTTAACGGTTCATTCGACGCGATAACGAGCTGACGCAACGTTTCGACAGAAGGCGTTTCGTTGACGAGATGTACTTCCTTTACCTCATATCCTCGTTGTTCTAACCATTTTTTTGCTTTTCGACACGTCGAACACGACGGGTACGTATAATAAGTAATGTCCATCTTATTCCTCCTCTAAATGCTTCTGTATCATAGCACACTTTTTCAACGTTTCCGTCTTTTTTCTCTCCTTTTTTTCGTGTATACTTAGCGAGGAGAGGTGATCATATGAAAAAAATTACGAGCATAGAGCAATTTAACGAAATCATTCGTCAAGATAAACCTGCTCTCGTCAAATTTACAGCGGGCTGGTGTCCAGATTGCGTACGAATGAATACGTTTATCGACCCAATCGTTGAAAAGTACGACATGTACGACTGGTTTGAAGCTGATCGGGATGAACTAATGGAACTTGCGCAACAGTATGACGTACGTGGTATTCCGAGTTTACTCATTTTTAAAGATGGAGAAAAACGCGAGCACTTACATAGTGCACATGCCAAATCAGCAGAACAAGTCATCGCATTTTTAGACGACGTCACGAATTGAACTACTACTAGGCTAAAGCTAGTAGATTCCTAAGTACAGAGTTCTAACGAATTCTAATAATGATTGGATACAAAACGAGAACAACTAATCGTTTTAGCGATTAACACTTCTTGCTTTTTATTAGGATAGATACGAAATTTATATACCTTAAAATTTAAGGATAACTAGTGCTTACAGACACTTATAAAAACGTCTCTTATTTTGTAAAAAAACCTCGTCACGACTTCCTATAAAGAAGTTATGACGAGGTTTTTGACGTCTATCGGTGTAACGACTCATAATGGCGAACGACGAGTGAATAGTCGCGTTCTAACATTTTTTGCTCAACGGACGCATCCCACGAAGGACGTTGCAACATTTCTTCTGTCACATCGATCGTATAATCGTCTGGAATTTTAGCCAATTGATAAAAGATCGGCAAATGTTCTGCACCTTCTTGCAATTTCTTTTGAATACCCGGTGTATGTTCTTCCATCGCTTCTAAAACACCTTCTATCGTTCCATACGTTTGAATGAGACGTTTTGCTGTTTTCGGTCCGATTCCTTTTACTCCTGGATATCCGTCCGCTTGGTCACCGACGAATGCTTTGTAATGCGCATATTGCGATGGAGCGAATCCATATTCTTCAACGAAACGGTCTTCGTCGTACATATCGTATTCAGAATAACCTTTTTTCGTTAAAGCGAGTTGGACGTTCGGTCCGAGCAATTGAAATAAATCTTTATCTCCCGAAACGATCGTTACACGGCATGTCGGCGCTGCTTGACGTGCGAGTGCTCCGATTACGTCATCGGCTTCAATTCCTTTTTCGCCAAGTGTACAGACGTTTAACAATGCACTCGCTTCTCGTGCAGCATCAAATTGGGGTACTAATTCTTCGTCTGGCTTCGGACGATGCGCTTTATACCCTTCATATAAATCATTACGAAACGTTTCTGCTCCCATATCCCAACAAACGGCAGTATGCGTCGGTTGAAAAATAGAAGTCGCCGTTAAATAATGACGTAAAAATCCTTGTACACCATTTGTTGGTACACCGTGTCGGTCACGGAAAAAATTGCGAAAAGCAGCTGTCGCAAAATACGAACGGAATAATAATGCCATCCCATCTACAATGACGAGATGCTTGTCTGACGTTGTCGTCAAAATACCCACTCCTCTTGGAAAAATAATAAAATCCACATTAATGAAAAAGCAACGATACTAAACGTAACGACGATTGACCACCACATCGTTCGAACGACGGATGAAGTTTCGAACATATACGATAACCCACTCCAAACCGTTCCGAAAAATGTGAAAAGCAAAGCTAAAATTAATGCTGTCATCGTAGGAAGTGGATCTGAATAAAATGGCGTTTGACGTTCTATAATTAAAACGTATACAAAAAATAAAACGACGATCACACTCGATGCCCATATCCCCGTCGCCTACGGATGCCGTAACTTTTCAGCCAATGTAGGAAAGACGTGCATCATATCATAAAAAAGACGTCCAAGCCATCCGATAATCAAAAGAACGATCGACCAAAATGTTACAGTCGGCGACCACTTTTCTAAAATCGGAAAAACGAAATCGACAATCGGTCGACTCCAACTAATCAGAAAAAATGCAAATAAACTATGAATCAGTAGTGGTATATAGCGTTGCATAGTGCTCCTTCTTTCTCGATATTTTCTTTAGTATAACGAATGATACCGTCCCATGCCGTATCGAGAGATCAACAAATCAATCTAGACTGTCTCCTCGCAGACGCTGTCGATAAAACGTCCATTCTTTTCAAAAAATTTCATATCCGAGACGTTCTATCGGGTCTTTCGGTAATACGCGTCTCTTCGCTTGTGATTGAATGCAAAACGAGAACGACCGATCGCTTTAATAATTAACACTTCTTGATTTTTATTAGGATAGATACGAAAATTTATATGCCTTACGAGTGAGCATTGATTTCCACCTCCTTTTAATATATGTCAAAACTACATTAAAATACAGGGATAACCAGTGCTTACAGCATCCCTTCCCCGAAAGGATAGGGTTTTTACGCACACTCTTAAAGTGAAGTTTTTTTCAAATGTTCGAGTAACGAATCCAGCACCCTAAGAAAGAACTTCGATTTTATACTTATAATTTCCTCATTTCTTTGCTCTAAAATAATCAAAGGATATAGAAAAACAAAGAAATTGATACACATCATTTTATACAAACTTGCGGACGCCTATGGAATTGCGAGCTCTTCCAATCTCCTCGGGAAAAACTTACTTAGGAAACAGATAGCGAGCCTCACACCTTGCATGCCTCTGTGCAGAACTATGTAGAAACTCCAACAAATATTATAGAACAAAAAACACCTCCAACTGTTTTTAAAATACAGCTGAAAGTGTTTTTATTTTGATTTACTTAAATTGCTATCACATTTCTATTTTATTAATGACTCCCTCGGCTTGTATAAAGGTAGATGTAAACCTCTATACTATGCCGATCTGGAGCAAAATAGTTGTGATTCTTATGATGGAGACGGCGGGAGTCGAACCCGCGTCCAAAAGGTCTGCCACCCAAGCGTCTACGCGCGTAGATTGCTTATTTACAGTTCGCGTTACATTATGCCAACAATCAGGGCGTCCTGAACGCTATTCTGATTCATCTCTTCTCCGCACTTCAGAAGGCAGCTTGGAGCGTATCCCACTTCTAAGTGAGTCTAGCGAATTCTACATGGGAGATAGAAAGGCTAGACAGCTAACGAGCTTACGCTGCGAAAGCTAAGTTTTGTTGTTCTTTGCCAGTTATTATTGGCTTTGACGTTTTTGACGGAGTCGATCCCTCCGACGCGCAACTCAAGCTCAGATCCTCCTGTCGAATCCAGAACGTCCCCAAGCTATTCATTACTACCTTATTAGTATAACGAACAGTCTATAAAAAATCAACCGACACGCTTAACGATAACTTTCTTTAAACATACGTTGCATGTCGCGATTTGCTTGTTTTCGTTTTAAATCTTCTCGTTTATCGTGTAATTTTTTCCCTTTACCGATGCCGATTAATACTTTTGCAAATCCATTTTTCAAATACATTTTCAATGGCACAATCGTATATCCTTCTGCTTGTGATTTTCCGACGAGGCGGGCAATTTGTTTTTTATGCAATAACAACTTACGTGAACGGGTAGGATCATGATTGAATCGGTTTCCTTGTTCATACGCACTAATGTGCATATTAATGATCCACGCCTCATTGTTTCGAATGATGACATACGCATCTTGCATTTGAACACGTCCTGCACGGATCGATTTAATTTCCGTTCCTTGCAGGACGATTCCCGCTTCGATCGTATCTTCAATAAAATATAAATGATTCGCTTTTCGATTTTGCGCGATGACATTTTGATTTTTATTTTTTTTAGACACGAGAAAGCTCCTTTCTTATTTTCGTTTCGTTCGACGTTTCTTCCGTCGAGGTGTTCCTTTTTTTCCAGCGATCGCTCGGTTACCTCGTGGTGCTTTTTTTCGTTTAGAATCGTTCGATCGACGTTTTCCATCTTTATGGAATACACGTTCACGAGCCGGACGTTGCGATGAACGACGGTTCGGTTTAGTATCAACAAACGCGAAGTCAATATTTCCTTCTTCTGGTTCAACGTTCGTCACGACGACTTCGACAACATCTCCGAGACGGTACTGTTTTGCTGTACGTTCTCCGATCATCATCATCGCTCGTTCGTCAAAACGATAATAATCATCTTTCATTTCACGCACGTGAATTAAACCTTCAACAGTGTTATCCAGTTCGACGAAAATCCCGAAGTTCGTCACACTTGAAACGATTCCTTCAAATTGTTCGCCTACTTTATCTAACATAAATTGTGCTTTTTTCAATGATTCTGTATCGCGTTCAGCATCTACTGCACGTCGCTCTCGAGCAGACGTATGCTCAGCGATTTCAGGAAGTTTTGCAGCAATTTTTTTCGTCGCTTTCGGGCCAATTTTTCCTTCAATTAAGTAATTGCGAATGAGACGATGCACGATTAAATCCGGATAACGACGGATCGGCGCAGTGAAATGTGTGTAATACTCTGTTGATAGACCGAAGTGACCTAAGTTAGCATCTAAATATTTCGCTTGTTGCATCGAACGTAGTAACATCATCGAAATAATCGGTTCTTCTGGCGTTCCTTCAATCTCTTCTAACAATTGCTGTAATGCTCGTGGATGAACAGACTGTTGACCACCTTTCATCGATAAGCCAAAACTCGTTAAAAATTCGAAGAAGTGTTCTAGACGTGCTTCTTTCGGGTTTTCGTGAATCCGATACATAAAGGGTACGTTCAACCAGTGGAAATGTTCTGCAATCGTTTCGTTCGCTGCTAACATAAACTCTTCGATTAATCGTTCAGATACTGTTCGCTCGATCACTTCAATATCGATAGGCCACCCTTTATCGTCAACGATAATTTTAGACTCTTTGAAGTTAAAGTCAATCGAACCCCGTGCTTGACGCTTCGTTCGTAAAATGTGCGCTAACTCTTTCATATGAAAAAGCATAGGAACGACTCGTTCATATTTTTGCATCAACGACGGATCTTCATGTTCTAAAATATGATATACGTCTTTATACGTCATTCGTTCATCCGAGCGAATGACACTTTCATAAATTTGATGGTCGACGATAGTACCCGTTGCATCGATTGTCATTTCACATGTCATCGTTAAACGATCAACGTCTGGATTTAATGAACAAATTCCATTTGACAATTTATGTGGCAACATCGGAATAACGCGATCGGTTAAATATACACTCGTGCCACGGTCATACGCTTCAACGTCCATTGGTGACCCTTCTGTAACGTAGTAGCTCACATCTGAAATGTGAACCGTTAATTGATACATCCCCTCTTCTGTTTTTTTCACAGCGATTGCATCGTCTAAATCTTTCGCATCATCACCGTCAATCGTCACTGTTAATTCATTACGATAATCTTGTCGTCCTTCTAATTGTTCGCCTAACACTTTATCTGGAATCGCATTCGCTTGTTGTAATACTTCCTCTGGGAAGTCGACTGTAATATCGTGTTTATGAACGATCGATAAAATATCGACACCTGGGTCATTTTTATGACCGAGTACTTTCGTTACGATTCCCGTTGCTGAACGAATTTCTGTCGGCCACTCTGTAATTTCAACGAGTACTTTATGACCTTCCATCGCGCCAAGTGTATGCCCTTTTTTAATTAAAATATCCATCGGCATTTTTTTCTCATCTGGAACGACGTAACTATATCCATCCATTCCTTTAAACGTACCGACAACTGTCGATGTTTTTCGTTCGACGATACGTGTTATTTCACCTTCACGACGATCGCCTGTCGATTGTTCTGAAACACGTACGAGCACAGTGTCCCCGTTCATCGCACCATTGGTCTCTGTCGGTGGAATAAAGATATCGTCCATACCTTCCGTTTCAGGAACGACGAAGCCGAAACCTTTCGCGTGTCCGATAAAACGTCCTCGCATGAAGTTCATTTTCTCCGGCAAACCGTAACGATTAGCACGTGAACGAACGATATCTCCTTTTTGTTCCATTTCGACGAGTAATTTGACGAAATGTTTAAAGTCGTCCGCTCCTTCAATATGAAGGGCGCGCTGTAGCTCATGCACTGTACTCGGTGTGTAAGACGGTTGTTTCATCCATTGTATTAATTGTTCTTTCCATTGTTCAGTCATGCAACCCCTCCTTTTCTATTCTATTTTTCTCTTTGACTAAACGGTCCAATCGAGTGATTGTAAAAACGTATAAATGTCTTCGTGTAATTGTTCTTTTTCCTTTCCGAGCGTAATGATATGCGTAGATTGTTCATACCACTTTAACGCTTTATCCGTAGATGGACTTTCTTCGTAAATGATAGAAGCAGATCGTGTATCGATCACTTCATCGTGACGTGCTTGTACGACAAAAAGTGGTGCATAAACGTCTTCCAAACGATGACGAACGTCATGCTCGATATACGATTTAAGCGCTGGAAGTGATGGCATCCCCGCTGCTTCAATCGCTTTCATTTCGGATTTGATTGTTTCTTCATCTGTGCCTTCATATTGCTTATATTTTTGAGCATAGTGAAGTACCCCTTCAAACATGCGATCCGGATTTTCCATAATCATCGGTGCACACATCGGCACGACGCCTTTAACAGGTCGTTCTGTACTTAATTTTAAAGCAAATACACCGCCGAGCGATAAACCGACAACTGCAATTTCTTCGTATCCTTTTTCTTTTAATGTATCATAAGCAGCCGTCACATCTTCCCACCACTCGTCTGGATTCGTTTGAATGAGTTGTTCTGGTGGAACGCCATGTCCTCGATAATGAGGAGCATAAGACGTATAATTTTTCTTTTCTAAATACCTACCAAGCATTCGAACGTCCGCACTCGTTCCGGTAAAACCGTGTAACAGTAAAACAGCGCGTGGTCCGTGTTCGAAGAAAAAAGGTTTAGGTTGAACGATTCTCATTTTTCCCATATGAATGGCTCCTTTCCATTTAATGCTTACGTCTATTATACATGGTTACCCTTTCTCGTGTGAACTATGACAAGTCAAATCTTTTTTTCCATTAAGACGATCATTTTTCACCTTACTCGTCATTTCCGCTCCTTAAGTATTAGCTATCTTTTACGTCTCAAAACGAAAAAAGTTGCAAAAGAAAAACGCCAGACCGAAAGGCCAGACGTTTTCATCATTGGTTCGTTAAAACTTCATCACTACTAGTGTTAAAACGAAGAACAATACTGCAAATACGACGGTTAAACGGTGTAAGACGAGATCGAGACCACGCGCTTTTTGTTTACCAAAAAGTTGCTCAGCCCCACCTGAAATGGCTCCCGATACACCTGCACTCGCTCCTGATTGTAATAATACAACCGCGATCAAAGCAACCGCATCAATTAGCAATAGGACAATAAATAATGATTCCATTCGTTTATTCCACCTCCTGCTCTTCCTTAGACAATACGTCTAGTTTAACAAAATGTATCAGACGTGACAACTGAATGTTGTCTCTCTTCTTATCGGATTCGTTTCACACTTTCGAATAGAAAGAGGTTAAAAACGATTCACATTCATTAAAAAACAGACGAGTTCTACTGTCACTCGTCTGTTTAGTATGTCGATTATTTTTGAATGTTATAAAATGAATCGAGCCCTTGATAAACAGCTGTTGCTTCTAATTCTTCTTCAATACGTAACAATTGGTTATATTTCGCTACACGGTCTGTACGTGATGGTGCACCTGTTTTAATTTGACCTGCGTTTGTTGCAACAGCGATGTCTGCAATTGTCGTATCTTCTGATTCACCTGAACGGTGTGAAATAACCGCTGTATATCCTGCACGTTTTGCCATCTCGATAGCGTCAAACGTCTCCGTTAACGTACCGATTTGGTTCACTTTAATTAAAATCGAGTTCGCAGTATGTTCTTCAATACCACGTGCTAATTTTTCTGTATTCGTTACGAATAAGTCGTCTCCAACGAGTTGAACTTTATCGCCAATTTTTTCAGTTAACATTTTATGACCTGCCCAGTCATTTTCATCCAATCCGTCTTCAATTGAGATAATTGGATATTTTTCGCACATTTCAGCATACCAGTTTGCCATTTCTTCTGCTGTGTACACGACACCTTCACCTGTTAAGTGATACTTACCATCTTCAGCATTGTAAAACTCAGAAGATGCAGCATCCATCGCTAAACGGATATCTTCACCTGGTTTATACCCTGCACGTTCGATCGCTTCGATGATCGTTTGAAGCGCTTCTTCGTTCGATTTTAAGTTTGGTGCAAATCCACCTTCGTCGCCGACAGCTGTGTTTAATCCTTTATCTTGTAAAACTGCTTTTAATGCGTGGAATACTTCTGCGCCCATTTGTAAACTTTCGCGGAACGTCTTTGCACCGACAGGCATTACCATAAACTCTTGAATGTCGACGTTGTTATCTGCATGTTCCCCACCATTTAAAATGTTCATCATCGGTACTGGAAGTTGTTTTGCGTTTACGCCACCTAAATATTGATAAAGAGGTAAACCGAAAAGATCTGCCGCTGCGCGTGCAACTGCAATCGATACACCTAAAATGGCATTTGCTCCGAGGTTTCCTTTATTTGCTGTTCCGTCTAATGCGATCATTTTTTCATCAATTTTCACTTGTTCGTGAACAGAATATTTACCAATTAATGCTTCTGCAATTGTCGTGTTCACATTTTCAACGGCTTTTAAAACACCTTTGCCTAAATAACGGTCTTTGTCACCGTCGCGAAGTTCTACTGCTTCGTATTCTCCTGTTGATGCACCTGATGGAACGATTGCACGTCCGAATGCACCACTTTCTGTATATACTTCTACTTCTACTGTCGGGTTTCCACGTGAGTCAATAACTTCACGTGCGTGTACTGATTCAATAATACTCATTATTTATTCTCTCCTTTAATTAAAGTCGTTCCTGTCATTTCGGCAGGTTGTGTGACACCTAGTAATTGTAACATTGTTGGAGCTAAATCGGCTAAAATTCCGTCAGCACGTAGATCGAGTCCTTCTTTCGTAATAATTAACGGAACTGGATTCGTCGTATGTGCTGTCATCGGTTTCCCTTCGTCTGTCATCATGACGTCTGCGTTTCCGTGGTCTGCCGTAATGATCGCAATGCCATCTTTTTCAAGTAATGCTTCAACAACACGTCCTAATTGAGTATCGACGGTTTCAACGGCTTGAATCGTCGGCTCTAACATTCCACTATGACCGACCATATCAGGGTTTGCATAGTTTAAAATAATTGCATCTTGACGATCATTATAAATTTCATCGAGTAATGCTTCCGTCACTTCAGGTGCGCTCATTTCAGGTTGTAAATCGTATGTTGCGACTTTTGGTGAATGAATTAAAATGCGCGTCTCCCCTTCGAACTCATCTTCTTTACGACCACTGAAGAAAAACGTAACGTGTGGATATTTTTCAGTTTCTGCAATACGTAATTGACGTAACCCTGCATCGGCTAATACTTCACCGAGTGTGTTTTTTAAATTTTCACTTTTAAATACGACATCTGATTCGACATCATCGCTGTAATGTGTAAATGACACGTAAGGAGCACGTCGGAAATCTTTTTCGCCCGTATCAAATCCATCGAAACCTTTTTCAGTGAACGCACGTGACAATTGAATCGCTCGGTCAGGTCGGAAGTTGAAGAAAATAAATGCATCGTCTTCATTCGCTTCGACGACTCCTTCTGACGTTTGAACGACGTAAGGAACGACGAATTCATCAACGACATCTTGAGCGTAAGATGCGTTTAATCCTTCTAATGCAGTGTCGTATTGTGCACCTTTTCCATAAGCGATTGCATCGAATGCTAATTGCGTACGTTCCCATCGTTTATCTCGGTCCATTGCATAGTAACGTCCTGAAATCGATGCAAATTGTCCAACACCGATCGCTTTCATTTGACGTTCTGTCTCTTCGATATATGTTGTTGCTGTTTTCGGTCCGACGTCGCGTCCGTCTAAAAATCCGTGTACGTAAACACGTTCGACCCCTTGCTGTTTCGCCATTTGAAGTAAAGCGAACATATGTTCATAATGACTATGAACACCTCCGTCTGATAATAAACCGAGTACGTGTAAAGCACTTCCTTTTTCTTTGACATCGTTCATCGCTTGGCGCAACGGCTCTTGTTCAAAAAAGTCACCGTCTTCAATTGATTTAAAAATACGCGTTAAGTTTTGATAGACGACACGTCCTGCACCGATATTCATATGACCGACTTCCGAGTTCCCCATTTGACCATCAGGTAAGCCGACCGCTTCACCTGATGCGCGTAATGTTGTCGTTGAATATTGTTTCGATAAACGATCTAATACTGGTGTGTTCGCTTGCTTCACGGCGTTGCCTTCTCGTTCTTGTCGTAAGCCGAGTCCGTCTAAAACGATAAGTGCTACTGGTCCTGTTTTAGTCATTCGCATTCTCTCCCGCTTGGACGAGATCTAAAAATGACGCAGGCTCTAAACTCGCACCGCCGACTAACGCACCGTCTATATCTGATTTTGATAATAGCTCTTCTATGTTCGACGGGTTCACACTACCACCGTATTGGATACGCACTGCTTCTCCGACTTCTTCTCCGAACATTTCTTTTACAGTTAAACGAATTTCGTGACATACTTCGTTCGCATCGTCTGCTGTTGCAGTTTTTCCTGTTCCAATCGCCCAAATCGGTTCGTAAGCAATGACGACAGTAGAAGCTTTTGCTTCGTCGATATTTGCGAGTGCAGCTTTTACTTGTTGACGTACATGTAGTAATGCATTGCCTTCTTCACGGATATCGAGTGACTCTCCGACACAAACGATCGGCGCGATATCGTAATCTAATGCAGCTTTTACTTTTTCATTTACCGTTTCATCTGTTTCGTTGAAATATTGACGGCGCTCAGAGTGACCGATAATGACATATGGTACTCCTAAATCCGCCAACATCATTGGACTCGTCTCTCCTGTATATGCTCCTTCAGCTTTATCGTGCATCGTTTGAGCACCGATTTTCAAACCGGTATTCATCGTACCTGCTAGTAGTGGCGTAATATATAAAGTAGGTGGACAAATTACCGCTTCTACTTTTTCACTAAATGGTACTTCATGCTTAACTGATTCTACAAAATCAACTGCTTCGTTAGCATTTTTATTCATTTTCCAGTTCCCTGCAATTATTCGTTTACGCATAAGATCCCTCCATTTTTTAATCGTACTTTCTCAGACATATGAAAAGGCGCCGTTTCTGCAGATTGTAATCTGTTGAAATGACGCCTTACATTCGTATGAAATCAACTTCTTTTCACCGAATAGGCGTAAAAGTGATTATTTGTCGTCTAGTACGTCGACACCTGGTAACGTTTTGCCTTCCATAAACTCAAGTGACGCACCGCCACCTGTTGAAATATGGTCCATTTTTTCACCTAAATGGAATTGTTCTACCGCTGCGGCAGAGTCTCCTCCGCCAATTACGGTGTACGCTTTCGTATCTGCTACAGCTTGTGCTACAGTTTTCGTTCCATTTTCAAACTTCTCCATTTCGAAAACGCCCATCGGACCGTTCCAAATAATTAATTGAGAATCATGGATAATACGAGCATATTGTTCCGCTGTTTTCGGACCGATATCAAGTCCCATCCATCCTGCTGGAATCGCATCGATGTCGACAACTTTAGCGTTAGCATCTTTTGAAAAGTCATCTGCAATCACAGCATCTACCGGTAAATGGAGTTGCACGCCATTTGCTTTCGCTTTTTCAATAAATGATTTCGCTAATTCCACTTTATCTTCTTCAACTAATGATGAACCTACATCGTATCCTTGTGCTTTCGAAAACGTATACGACAGTCCACCACCAATTAATAAATGATCTACTTTATCGAGTAAACGATCGATTACACCGATTTTATCTTTTACTTTCGCTCCACCAATAATCGATGTAAATGGACGTTTCGGCTCATCTAATGCTTCTCCTAAAATGTTTAATTCATTTTCGAGTAAAGAACCGAGAACGGCTTCATCGACATATTTCGCAATTCCTGCTGTCGATGCATGCGCACGGTGTGCTGTTCCAAATGCGTCGTTGACGAACACATCTGCATTTTCTGCAAATTGTTTCGCTAACGTATCGTCATTCGTTTGTTCTCCTTTATGGAAACGAACGTTCTCTAACAAAATAACGTCTCCATTTTTCATTGCGTCAACCGTTTCTTTGACGATAGCACCTGTCGACTCGTCTAACTTTTTCACATTTTGACCGAGTAATTCGCTCAAACGCTCCCCAACTGCTGTTAAACGTAGGTCGTCTTTCACTTCGCCATCTGGTCGACCTAAATGTGTCGCTAATTGTACTTTAGCGCCTTGTTCGATTAAATATTGAATCGTTGGAAGTGCGGCACGAATACGTGTATCGTCCGTCACTACCCCGTCTTTCATCGGAACGTTAAAGTCCACGCGACAAAAGACTCGCTTACCTTCTAATTGTATATCTTTCATTGTCAATTTTGACCCCATGAAAAATAGCACACCTCCATATATAATGAAAAAAAGAGGAACGGGTGTCCCGTTCCTCTCACCCAAACTCTATTATAGTAGGTCGTCTTGAGAATGGCTATTGTTTTCTATGAATTATTGTTGTTCTGCCATATATAACGCTAAATCGATACAACGAGCTGCATATCCAGCCTCGTTATCGTACCATGAAATGACTTTCACAAAATTGTCATCGAGTAACATTGTCGATAATCCGTCAACGGTCGTCGATGCAGTGTTTCCGTTGTAATCGACTGATACAAGAGGGAGTGTACTATACTCTAAAATCCCTTTTAAATTCGTTTCAGATGCTTTTTGAAGTGCTTCATTCACAGATTCAACAGTTGCGTTTTGATTTAATTCGACGACAAAATCGATCATCGAAACGTTCGGTGTCGGTACACGAACAGCCATACCGTCCAATTTTCCTTTTAATTCTGGAATGACTTTCGTTACAGCACTTGCTGCACCTGTCGTTGTCGGTAACATCGACTCTGCTGCTGCACGCGCTCGACGATAATCTGAATGTGGTAAATCTAATAAACGTTGGTCGGTTGTGTATGAATGAATCGTCGTCATCATCCCACGTTTTACACCAAACGTATCATGTAACACTTTCACGACAGGTGCTAAACCATTTGTCGTACATGAAGCGTTCGATACGACAACATCTTTCGACGGATCATATTCTGTATGGTTAACCCCCATAACGAACATCGGTACGCCTTCTCCTTTTGCTGGAGCAGATAAAATCGCACGTTTCGCTCCCGCTTCAATATGTTTTTCGAGTCCTTCTTTCGTACGGAATACACCCGTTGATTCGATTACAATATCTACATCGAGTTCTCCCCACGGTAATTGAGCAGGATCTTTTTCTGCAAAAACTTTCACTGTTGTATCGCCTACTTGAATTTCTCCATCTTTGGCAACAACATCGAGTGGATACGTTCCATGTACCGAATCGTATTTGAATAAATGTGCTAACATATCCGCATCTGCTAAATCGTTCACTGCTACGACTTGTACGCGATCATTATCCATTGCCTCTCGTAAAATTAATCGTCCGATACGGCCAAAACCGTTAATTGCTAGTTTTAATGTCATATTCGTCGTTCCCCTTTCGTAATTATCCATATTGAATGTCTTCCACTTTTAAACGTTTTTTAAACGTGTCTAACAACGAGTAGAGAAACCTACTTGTATAACTTCATTATAACTAAAGTCGTATGTTTAATCTACTATTAACCAAAAGGAAAAGACGTTTCAAAAGGCCTCCCTTTTAAAACGTCTTTTTTTACCACGTACGGCCTGCGCCACCACCGCCGGTTGAACCGCCTCCGCCAAAGCCGCCGAATCCACCTGTTCCGCCGCTACTAAATCCGCCAGAACCTCCACTTGTCGGCGGCATGAAGATAACCGGTCCACCGCCTCCGCCGCCACCTTTGCCACCACCATTTTTCATACTATTTCTAATCATAATGTATAAAATAAAGAAAAATAGAAGAGCAAATACAATATCGGCAAATGTCAGCGACTCCTCACGATCGTATTGACCATTAATCGTCTCGACGAGCACTTCTTCTCCATCATAACCGTACCCGATCATCACTTCATTATAAAATGCTTTGTACGTTTCGACGATTGCTCGATCAGGCGCTGGTGGATCTAATTCAGCTAAATAAGGCATCCCGACTTCATCTAAAATTCGACCGACTTTTCCATCTGGTAACATGCCTTCTAAGCCATACCCAGTCATCACACGAAAATGACGTTGACCGTCTCGATCATTTACAGTCATGACGAGCAACAGTCCGTTATTTTCTTTTTGATCACCGAGTCCCATTTCACGGAAACGTTTCAACGCATAATCTTCAATTGAAGCATCTCCAATTTTATCTAAAATATCAACTTGAAATTCTACTCCTGTCTTTTGTTGTAAAGCGAAAGCATAGTCGTTTATTTCATGTTGTTGGTCATTTGTCAAAATTCCGACTTCATCATAAACGGCCGAATCGGTATGTTCGAGTGCTTCGACCGGCCCAGCACTTAAACCGGCTACTACTAAATAAAGTATCGCAATCGACAAGAACCGGGCGATGAAGTGTCTCACTTACTGTCCGATCCGAAATCGACAGATGGTGCTGATTGTGCGGCAGGGTCTGCTTTATAATATTCTTTCGCACTGAAACCGAACATACTTGCTACGACATTCATAGGAAAACGTTTCACTTGACGATTGTAATCTGCGACAACGTCGTTATAATCTTTACGTGCAACCGCAATTCGATTTTCAGTTCCTGCTAATTCGTCCATTAATTGTGTAAACTGTTTATCCGCTTTTAAATCTGGATAATTTTCAACGACGACGAGAAGTCGTGATAACGCTCCAGAAAGTTCAGCATCTGCTTCTGCTTG
>JASLJC010000050.1 GCA_030152585.1 Savagea sp.
CCTTTTGCCGCTTCAATAAAAATCGATAAACTATTTTTAACATCTGTTTGGCCAATATAGTCAATAAGCGTTAGCGGTCTAATCGACATTTCTTCATACGTCTCATCGTCTGGCATCGTACTTGAACTTACAAGTCGCTCTTCCATCGTATCCCTCCTTTATTGAATAAGTAATTGCAATGCACGTTTCATATATTGTTCAGTCGACATTTCTTCTACTTGCAAAGTCGGTACGATATGATCTAACTCTGCACGCGAGTAACCGAGTGCTTCTAATCCTTCGAGTGCTTCTTGCAATGCTCGATTTTGTGTCGGTAAAGGCGCTGTTTCTGTTTGATTAAATAAGTTACGTGAAAACATATCGAGTTTGCCTTTTAAATCTAAAATCATTTGACGTGCCGTTTTTTTTCCTACACCCGGAAATTGCATTAAAAACTTTTCATCTTCGGTTTCAATCGCTTCCACAACTTGATACGTATCGCCACCAGACAATATACCAATCGCTCCTTTTGGACCGATTCCTGATACTTTAATGAGTTGTTCAAATAATTGACGATCGGACACTTCAGGAAACCCGATCAATTCTTGTATATCTTCTCGAACATGTAAATAAGTGTATACTTTCACACGTTGATCAGATACTGGAAATGCATACGGATTCGGCATTTGAATCCGATAACCAATTCCTTGGTTTTCAAGCGTGATGCCAAACTCATCTTGGCGCGTTACAACGCCTACAATATAATCGTACAAGCGATTCTCCTCCTTATAAACATAACGTATATTATATCATATTTTATAATCGGTTACAGTGCACGTCTTCTTTCCATTTTGCTTTTATTCTGTTCATTGTCCGTCTCTTTTTTCATACCTTTCGATAAAAATCGATGAATCTATTCAACCGGAAGATACTTTTATCGATTGTTACCATTACTAAAAGCCACTCTCTCACGATTAGATAGAGTGGCTTTTTATTTTTAATTAGTCATTCGTTCCATTGTGATAAACATCTTGCACATCATCATCGTCTTCTAACGTTTCAATTAACGTTTCAAACATCTCTTCATTTTCTTCTGCAATCGGTGTTTCGATTGTCGGAATCATTTCAATCTCACTTGAAACGAATGTATATCCTTGTTCTTCTAACGTCTCTTTTACAGCGATGAAATCTTGAGGTTCTGTCGTAATTTCAAATCCTTCTTCTTCCGATTGGATATCCTCAGCACCTGCTTCTAACGCTTCAAGCATTAACATATCTTCATCAATCTCATCTGTACGTTCAATCATGAGGCGGCCTTTTCGATTAAACATATAGCTAACTGAACCATCTTCTCCTAAGTTTCCACCGTTTTTATTAAACGCTGTTCGTACGTTCGTCGCTGTTCGATTACGATTGTCTGTCAATGTATAGACGAGAACGGCGATACCGCCAGGGCCATACCCCTCATATACTACTTCGTCGAAATGTGCATCATCATCTGCACCTGTTGCTTTATCAATGGCACGTTGGATCACATCGTTCGGCACGTTCATCCCTTTTGACTTTTCAACTGCAAGACGCAGTGTCGGGTTCATTTCAGGATCAGCACCCCCCGATTTTGCTGCAACGTAAATTTCCCGTGACATCTTTTGGAAAATTTTACCTCGCTTCGCATCTTGTGCGCCTTTTCTACGTTTAATGTTACTCCACTTTGAATGTCCTGCCATGGCGACATCCTCCTTTTCTCTATTTTTGATAGACGTAATACGTCCCAAACGATTGTACGGTACAACCGAGTGCTTGCAACTCTTCGTATGCTCCTTGCATCATCGGTTCTCGTTCATCTTCCATTATATCAATAATGAAAAAATAATGACCGAGTCCTGTTTTCAACGGACGTGATTCTACTTTACTTAAATTTAACCGACGCCAAGCGAAAACAGACAAAATTTGATGTAAACCACCTGGACGATCGTCTTCAGGTAATTTTACCATAATTGTCGTCTTCGGTGTATGTCCACGGTCCTCATATCGAAATTGTTCTTTTTGACGGGACAACACGACGAAGCGCGTATGGTTAAAATGAAAATCATGTATATTTTCTTCAATGACATGTAAACCGTACTGTTTCGCTGCTCTTTTATTACCAACTGCTGCTATTTGTTCTTCAGGTTGTACTGAAACAAGTTCTGCTGCTCGTGCAGTAGATGTCGTCTGAATGAGTGGTACTTCGGCATGTTGTGCTTTAAAATATTGATGACATTGTGCAAGCGCATGCGGATGTGACTGTATCGACGTTAACTTGTTCAAGTTACCTTTGTTTTGTGGATGAACCATCAAATGTTGCTCAATTGGCAATAACACTTCAGCGGTAATGTACAATCGATCGCCGTGAAATAAATAATCCATCGTAAGCGGTACTGATCCTTCTAGTGCATTTTCAAGTGGTACGAGCGCATACGTTACTTCCCCTTTTGCGACAGCTTCAATACAATCCGGAATGGTCGGCTGCGGTAACAATGTTGCATGAACCGGTTCAAAAAAACGTTCAGATGCAACGTGTGAAAATGAAGCTTCCGGACCTAAAAAAGCAACGGTAACTTGCTTTTTTCCCATTTGTCCCTCTCCTTTATAATGCGCCTGTACTAATTAAATGAACATCGTCAATAATTGTCGGCGTTTTTAAATGTTGAATGAGTCCTTCAAGTGTGACTGTCATTTCTGTCACATCTAATGATAATGTAATATTCGCTCTTCCTTGAACTGGAATCGTTTGATGAATCGTTAACACATTGCATTTTACTTCAGTAATGAGCTTCAAAATTGTCGCTAATGATCCTTTTCGATCTTCCAGTTGAATAAAAACTGTTACGACCCGTTCGCGTGCAATCGACTCAAACGGAAAAACAGTATCACGGTATTTATAATAAGCACTTCGAGACAAGCCGACACGTTTCGTCGCTTCTTGCACTGTTTTCGCTTCACCGCTTTCGAGTAAATGTTTCACTTCGAGCATTTTTTGCATCGATTCGGTTAAAACATCTTCGTGAACTAAATAAAATTGCCCTTGTTCAAACGATTTCGTACTCATCATCTGCCTCCCTCACCGCAAAACGGGTTAATTAATCAATAAATTCAAACTCATATCCTTGAATGCGCACGAGGTCACCATCTTGAATACCGCGCTCACGCAACGCTTCGTCTACACCTAGATGACGCAATTGACGAGCGAAACGACGGATCGACTGTTCGTGTGTAAAGTCTGTCATTAAGAAAAGACGACTTAACTCTTCTCCTTCTAACATGAAGACGCCATCATCATCACGCGCAATTGTAAATGGTGCTTCTTTCGGCTCATGACGATAAACGACAACTTCTTCTTCCTCTTGTTCGTCTGCTAATGCAAACGGTTCTGTCTCTTCTAATAAATCTGCTACTTTATATAACAACTCGTCAATACCTTGGCGTGTCGCACCAGATATCGGACAAATAGCTGCAACAGTATCTCCTACTTGTTCTGTAAACATTTCTAATTGTTCAATAGCATCTGGTAAATCCATTTTGTTCGCTGCAACAATTTGAGGACGTTTTAACAACTCTGGATTGTAAGCTCTGAGTTCTTCATTAATTGTAACAAAATCTTCATACGGGTCACGTCCTTCAAAACCAGACATATCGAGAACGTGCACGATGACGCGCGTACGTTCGATATGACGTAAAAATTGATGTCCGAGACCAATTCCTTCGTGTGCTCCTTCGATTAACCCAGGTAAATCTGCAACGACGAAGTTTCGCATATCTTTTGTTTCAACAACACCTAAGTTTGGAGCAAGTGTTGTAAAATGGTAATCTCCGACCTTTGGACGTGCAGCAGAAATGACAGAAAGCAATGTCGATTTTCCAACGCTCGGATATCCAACAAGTCCAACATCTGCAAGCAGTTTGAGTTCTAACTGGACATCTAATTCTTCTCCAGGCTCTCCATTTTCTGCGATTTCAGGTGCTGTGTTTTGTGGCGTAACGAATCGACAGTTTCCACGTCCACCGCGACCACCTTTTGCAATAACAGCTCGTTCTCCGTGTTTCGTTAAATCTGCGATTAATTCTCCTGTTTCTGCTTTTCGTACGATAGTACCAGGGGGAACTGGTACAATGAGATCTTCTCCGTCGCGACCGTGTTTACTTTTACTTTGACCGTGTTCTCCACGATCTGCTTTAAAGTGACGTTGGTAACGAAAATCCATTAAAGTATGAAGTCCTTCATCTACTTCAAATACGACACTTGCCCCTTTTCCACCATCTCCACCGGCTGGCCCACCATATGGAACATACTTCTCTCGACGGAATGCTACCATACCATTTCCGCCGTCTCCACCTTTAACATATACGGTTACGTGATCGACAAACATTAAATCGCCTCCTTTTAATAATTGTGCTTTTGTTGTTTTCATCTATCCTGTATTTATTTTACAACGAAAAAAGAGAGGGCTGCAAGCGAATGCAGCCCTCCTGTCTGTGTTTTACGCTTCCTGTGCAACAGGATAAACGCTCACTTTCTTTTTGTTGCGACCAACGCGTTCAAATTTTACAACGCCGTCAATTTTCGCAAATAATGTGTCGTCTCCGCCACGGCCAACGTTTTCACCTGGGTGAATTTTCGTTCCACGTTGACGGTATAAAATTGACCCACCTGTTACGAATTGTCCGTCTGCGCGTTTTGCGCCAAGACGTTTCGATTCTGAGTCACGTCCGTTTTTAGACGAACCTACTCCTTTTTTAGAAGCGAAGAACTGGAGATCCAAACGTAGCATTTCTGCCACCTCCTACCTGTTGAAAGTAATTTTTATATGTTCACGATAATCTCGTTCAATCGTCTGTAAAGAGACAATCATCGTCTGCAAAATCGTTTGTAGCGTAACATCCGAAACGACTTCAGGATTAAAACGAACACGTAAATATCCGCCTCGTTCTCCTTGGTCAATTTCTGGCTCAATCGTCGTTAGCGTGAAAATCGCATTGATTGCGCCGAAAGATACAGCAGATGCACCTGCACAGACTAAGTCTTTTCCGTGTTCTGCATAATCTGCATGTCCACTCATTTCAAACGATACGATCATGCCGTCTGTATTTTTCAATACGTCGACTTGGATCATTATGCGTTAATTCCTTCGATGACTACTTTTGTATAAGGTTGACGATGACCTTGTTTACGACGGTATGCTTTTTTAGGTTTGTATTTGAATACAGTAACTTTTTTCGCTCGGTCGTGTTTTACGATTTTAGCTGTAACTGTTGCACCTTCTACGTAAGGAGCACCAACTTTTACATCGTCACCACCAACGAAAAGCACTTTGTCAAAAGTAACGGTTGCGTCTACATCGCCTTCTACTTTCTCGATGTATACTTCTTGACCTGCTTCAACTTTAACTTGTTTTCCACCAGTTTCAATAATTGCGTACATAACTGCACCTCCTTAAATACTCAGACTCGCCCTCTAAGGTGATGCGCTTGCATTCTTTTACCTTATCGGAGCGGTTGTAGCACGGGTGCTACAAGTTGTAACATTGAAATGTTATCACGTTTCAGAATTTACGTCAATCTATTTTTTGAAAAAAGATTTAATTTTCGATAAGAATCCTTGTTGCTTTTGACCAAGATCCATAAGGGGGACAGATTCTCCTAACAAGCGACGTGCAATATTTCGATAAGCAAGTGATGCTTTATTTTCAGAATCTAGCACGATCGGTTCCCCTTGATTCGATGTCGTAATTACTTGTTGGTCATCTGGCACGATACCGAGCAATTCAATCGACAAATGTTCTGTAATCTCATCGATGTCTAACGTTTCGCCACTATCCATCATATCTTTGCGTACTCGATTAATGAGTAGACGAGGTGGCTCTAAATTTTCTTGCTCAAGTAAGCCGATAATTCGATCAGCATCTCGAATCGCAGATATTTCAGGTGTCGTGACAACAATCGATGCGTCAGCACCTGCCACTGCATTTTCATAACCTTGCTCAATACCAGCTGGACTGTCGATTAAAACATAATCAAATTCTGTCTTCAATTGAGCAACGAGTTCTTCCATCTGTTCACGATTTACCGCATGTTTATCTTGCGTTTGCGCCGCTGGTAATAAATACAATCGTTGATCGAATCGTTTATCTTTTACAAGTGCTTGATGCACTTTACATCGACCTTCTACGACATCCACTAAATCATAAATAATTCGATTTTCGAGACCTAAAATGACGTCCAAGTTTCGTAAACCGATATCGGTATCAATTAAACATACTTTCTTTTCATAAAGGGCAAGCGCCGTTCCGATATTCGCTGATGCGGTCGTTTTTCCGACACCACCTTTTCCGGACGTAATGACGATGGCTTTTCCCATGTTAAACGCCTCCTCTATTCGTCATTAAAGAAGGATAGTCTCTGCGTACTTCTGCTAACTTCCCTACACTAATACGTCCATTCGGATGTAGGTACGCACAAGCCATCCCTTGAACCGCTTCATACAAAGACGATTCTTCTGTAATTAACTCGATTACGTTTGCAATTTTTAAATGTGTCGGTACCATATGTGAAGCCGCAATAATTGCTCGTTCGTTTCCTTCTGCTCCGGCATGTGCTTTACCTTTTAGCGTTCCGAGAATATAAATATTTCCATTTGCTACTACTTCACCATTTTGATTGACATCTCCGATAATTAAAAGATCTCCATCCGCACGTATCGTTTGTCCCGAGCGAACGACGCCAACATGTTGTGTCGTTTCCTTCACTTTTGCATAACGTTTACATTGCTCTTTCGTTAAAACATAACTATCCGCACTTAATACATCAAATGGAGAATACTCATCCAAATAACCGACAATATCTTCCATTTGTTCTTCTGTACAATATCGATAACCGAAATGTAGATGAATCGGTGTTCGATCTGTTCCTTTGTAATTTGTTACGAATTGTTCGACGTGGTGAAACAATTCTTGAAATGAACATCGGTCGTCTAACTGTAAAATCAGGCCGTCTCCTTTGCCCTTTAATACGACATATTGCATGTTCAACCTCCTAAACTTTACAATCTCGCGTCAAGTGCTAATTTGCGCTCTACTATAATATACCGAAAGAGCCAACCAAATAGCAAAATAAAGATCGTATTTGCAATGGTCGTTGGCAATAAACGATTCAATAAAAACGGTTGAATTGAAATCGTTGTAAAAGAAGCAGCATAAGCGAAACCATACGACAATATTTCTGCAAATGTGACGAGAACTATTGCTGTCACGAGCACGATAACGAAATGTCGGTGTATATGACGAACGATAGAAGAAGCGATCCATGCAACGAGGGGATATATCAATGTATACACACCGATAATATCGATATGGTACATATCATACAGTAAACCGAACACTACACCATACAATATCGCTTCTTTTCTCGTACTATAAGAAGCTAAAAAAACGAGATATACGATAAAAAAATGAGGCACGAGAACATAAAATTCTCCCTTTACGTAAATAGGAGAAAAAAGACTAAATGTCGGCTCTAAAAAAAAGAGAACGACGGCGAATAAAGGAACTAGTATTCGATACATCATTCCTCACCCCCGTCTTTCGATTCAAAAGCCGTATTTTTCCCATCTGCTCCATCGACAACCGTAGACGTTCTTTTCGCAACGATTACATGGTCTAACAAAGCAAAATCAGCAGAAGGTTGGATATAAGCAATTTTAGTCAATCCGTAATCTTCTGTCGATACTTCTTTTACTTCTCCGATCGGTAAGCCTTTTGGAAATACGCCACCTAACCCTGAAGAAATGACGAGTTGACCTTCTTCTATTGGTTTATCTGAATCAACACGCTTCATTACTAATTGGCGACGTTCCCGATCATAACCTTCGATTAAGCCGTAAATCCCTTTTCCTGCAACGACTGCTGAAACACGAAAGTTTTGATTTTCAGTACTTAGTAACTCGACCGTTGCCGTTAATGGTGTCACGAGGACAACTTTACCGATCAATCCTTGTGACGTAATGACTGCCATATTCCGTTCAACTCCGCTCGTTTCTCCTTTATCAATGATTATTTTTTCTTCCCATTGGTCAGGATTTCGAGAAATAACTGTCCCGTGAATCGGCTCGTATTCTGTTAAATCTTCCGCCTTATCTACTATTTCGCGTAGTGACTCATTTTCCTCTTCAAGTACCGCTAATCGCGCTTGATCTGTTGCATAGGCATTCAAATGTTTTTTCAGTCGTTGATTTTCTTCATACGTATGAATGAGCCCGTCGATACTTTCTAATGAGCCTGTAATGAAATGCGCCGGTTTCGTGAACAATGTTTGTCCGAAACCGACGACATCTTTTACGATTTGTTCAGGTACATTCGCCTCATGACGCCCTTTAAATGAAAAGGCGATAATTGCGACGAGGGCGATGATACTAACGAGTAAGACGATTAATCGTTTATCTGATAAAAATCGTCGCATTATCTCCATCCCCTTTCATTACGATTGCATTTTTTTAATTAAATCGAAATGATCTAGCGCTTTACCCGTTCCAATCGCAACGCAATCGAGTGGTTCTTCTGCGATAAATACTGGCATGTTCGTTTCATCTGAAATGACTTTATCTAAATTGCTCAATAATGCTCCCCCACCAGTTAACACGATTCCGCGCTCCATAACGTCTGATGATAATTCGGGAGGTGTTGCTTCTAATGTTTTCTTCACACCTTCAATAATACGTGCAATCGATTCGTGAAGTGCTGTTTCAATTTCTGAAGAAGATACTTCTAATGTTTTTGGTAAACCTGTTAATAAGTCTCGACCTCGAATGTCCATCGTTTGGTCACCTTCAAGAACACGTGCAGAACCAATTTCAACTTTAATAGCTTCTGCTGTACGCTCTCCGATTGTTAAATTATATGTTTTTCGAATGTATGCAATGATTGCATGATCCATCGTATCTCCACCGACACGAATCGATTCGCTCGTTACGATTCCTCCAAGTGAAATGACCGCAACTTCTGTCGTTCCGCCTCCGATATCAACAACCATACTTCCTGTTGGTTCCCATACTGGTAAATCCGCACCAATTGCGGCTGCAAACGGCTCTTCGATTGTAAAAGCATCTTTTGCACCTGCTTGACGTGCTGCATCAATAACTGCACGTTGTTCTACTGAAGTAATGCCAAATGGTACACAAACCATTACGTTCGGCTTTTTCCAAGAACCTCCTGATGCTTTTGCTGCGGCTGTCATATAATGTTCTAACATCGCTTTCGTAATTTCAAAATCGGCGATTACACCGTCTTTCATAGGGCGTGTAGCGACAATCGATCCTGGTGTACGTCCAATCATACTTTTAGCAGCTGTCCCTACTGCAACAATTTCATTTGTCGTAATATTTTTAGCAACGACTGATGGCTCTCTTAAAACGATACCTTTTCCTTTAACAAAAACTAATGTATTAGCTGTGCCGAGGTCAATCCCGACATCTTTTGATCCGAATCCAAACAAATTGTGTTCTTCCTTTCTCTAGAGGGTTACGTACCTCATCTTCAATTGATATATTCTATTATATCGGAAAAGTAGTAAAAGTTACAGTGTCACATGTACCCATTCTCTTTTAAACTTAAAAAATTGTAATCTCCGATAATAATGTGGTCAATAATTTCGATTCCGATAATTTGTCCTGCTTCAACGAGTCGATGTGTCACTTGTATATCTTCTGGAGACGGCTCTGTATTTCCGCTCGGATGATTATGTACGACAATAATCGAAGCAGCAGATCGTCTAACCGCTTCTCGAAACAATTCTCGCGGATGTACGATAGAGGAATTTAAACTCCCGATAAACAACGTCTGTGTATGAATAATTTCGTTTTTTACATTTAAATAAAGTGCAACAAAATGTTCTTGTTGTAAACCAGACATGTCGACCATCACGTAAGAAGCAGCATCTTTCGGCGATCGAATTTGATAGCGTCGTTCTTCACTTTGGCGGTAAATTCTACGACCTAATTCAACTGCTGCTAAAATTTGAGTTGCTTTTGCTTTTCCAATTCCTTTAATTTGAAGCAGCTCTTCTACTCGAACATCTCTTAATTCTTGAATTTCTTTTAACTCTTGAAGTAACCGATTCGCTAACGCATAAACCGATGTTTCTTTCGTTCCCGTACGCAGTAAAATGGCAAGTAACTCTTGATGCGATAAACTTTTAGCCCCTTCTCTTAACAGTCGTTCACGAGGTCGATCAAATTTTGCGACATCTTTTACCATCATAAATTGCATCGGACGTGTCAATCAATCGTCACCTCGTTTAATTGACGTAATGTTTGAATGAAGCGACTTGCAGGAAAACCGACGACATTCCAAAAATCCCCTTCAATTTCTTTGACGAATATAGCGCCTAACGTTTGAATACCATAAGCACCTGCTTTATCGTACGGATCATTTGTTTGAATGTAACGTCGAATCAGTACGTCATCTAATGAATGAAATGTAACTCTTGTTTTCTCTGAAAATGTCGTTATTTGACCTTCAATAAAGATGGCAACACCTGTATATACATCGTGTGTCGTACCACTTAGCGCCTTCAAATGTTGATACGCTTCTTCCTCATTTTTAGGTTTCGAAAATATCTGGTTATCTTTCGTCACAATCGTATCCGCTGCGACGACACAAGCCTGTCGATGTGCTTCAGCTACGGGCAATCCTTTATACCGAGCGAGACGCTCTACATAATGTGAAAGCTCCTCACCTCGCTGACGGATCGGTTCATCTGTATGTTGGACGTCTATCGTAAAAGGAAGTTCCAACATTTTTAATATTTCTTGTCGTCTTGCAGATTTTGATGCCAGGACTAGTGCTCTTTTCATTTGAAACATTTTCATACTCTCTCCTTTATTATGGCGATAACCTCATTATAAAAGAGTGGGCTTTATTTAGGAAATCTTGATTTTCTAAATAAAGCGCCACTCTTTCAACATTTTTTTATTTCAATATCTTTTTTTACAATTCTTTTTTACAATTCATCTTCTTTTTTTATAACTCAAATAGTGTTAAATATAACGATAGCATTGACTCACTATATAAGTAACTCAACCATGCTCCAATCGCAATAGCGGGGCCAAATGGTATCGGTATCCCTTTTTTCTTTTCATGCTTTCTTAAATAAAGAAGACCATAAACGAGCCCAACAACAGATGCAATAAATAGTGATAAAATGGTGGCGGCCACACCGACAACAATCCCAATAACAGCATATAACTTAATGTCGCCACCTCCCATCCCGCCTTTTGAGGCTATCGCTATAACGTACAATATGCAAAAGCCGACCAATGCACCAATCACACTATCCCACCATGGGTATAGAGGAATAGCGAAACGAAGTGCGACAAAAATGAGTGCAAAAACCCCTAAAATGACATTCGGAATAATCATATAATGAAGGTCACTAACTGTAATAATGACGAGAAGCGATAAAAAAACGAGTGCGACGAGTAATTCAGCCGTCCATTGAAAATGTAAATAACTCCATACGAACCCAATCCCCGTAATTCCTTCTATCAAAGGGTAGGATATAGAAACTGTTGATCCACATGTCCGACATCGACCTTTTAAAAAAATATACGATAGAATTGGAATTAATTCATACGGCTGTAACGGTCGATGACACGCTCGACAACTAGACCCTGGATAGACAATTGATTGCTTTTGAGGTACGCGTAATCCAACGACATTAAAAAATGAACCGAAAATCGTACCAATGATGAAAAATATGACAATGTTTAAAATCTCCATACTTACTCTTTCCTTTCTACATATTGAGGTTTCATCCGGAAATGTTGAACTACCTTTTCATCAATCCATCGCATTATCCGATTCGGACGCCCTTTAATATGAGGCGCCTTTTCATATTGCGGATCGTGTAGCAGTTGTTCTTTTGTCACACAAGGAAAGTCCACAATGTAAGATTTCACCCAAGTATATTGAACATCACGAGCGCATAAATAATTTCCATCTTCTGTTATATGTATTTTTACAGGTTGCTTTGTCTTTGATGATAATTTTTCCTTTTCTAAATATCCTTTTTCCCTTAACTCTTCTTCGCTTATATCATTTGTTTTTTTAATTTCTTCTCCTACACTTCCTGACCGCTCTTCTAATCGATATAGATCTACTGACTCTAATACAACAACCGCTTGCATTTTTGTCGTCGTATAAGAAGCGTTTAATATAATATTCCAGATGAAAGGTACTAAAATATAAAAAACACCACTTACGAGAATAAGAACTACGAGTAATTCTACTAAAGTAATACCTCTTACATTACGTATCATGTAATTTCCTTTCTTCTGCAGGATAATAAAAATAAGTGAAATCTGTCGTAGCTTGTACTTCTTTCATTAAATGAAACGATTCCTCTCCTATTACATTCATAGAATCTAACCGACTTATACGTTTATTCTTTTCTAGTCTCTCTATAAATTCATAATAACTTTCTAAATTTGAATGTTGTGTCGAAAGTGTCACAGAAACTGCTTTTAAACTACCGACTCCTTTTATCGGAGAATCTTTTTCTTGCGTATTTATATTTTCCTCTACTACTGGCGTTTCATCTTTTAAATCGTCTTCATATTCCGTAAGCCCTTCTTGAAATGCAATTTCATTCACTTTGCTATTTGTCGCAAAAGCAAATGCTTGTATTGTCGATATAATCAGTCCTTTTTCTTCACTATAAGGCAACATTTCAAATTGCTCCGCCTTTTCTAAGGGTTCATGTCCTTCTACCAATTGCTTCTCTTTACTTCTCAACGCTACAACTTCATTTTTCGTTTCAGTAATCTGTTGATCGTATTGTGTGATTTCATCCCGTAATGGTAAAATAAATAAAAACAATACTCCTGCAATT